>MTKS01000053.1 GCA_004028495.1 Candidatus Electrothrix marina | reverse complement strand
TACCTGTGTATCCTCACACGGCCCACCCTCGACACAGGGCTTAGGTCCGGAATCCTGCGGAAGATAGGCAACATCCGCCACGCAACCAGTCAAAGCAAAAAGAGCGACAGCTCCGATGGCCACGCCATTCTTCATCTGTTTCATCGCACTACTCCTTTACCTCTCCGCTCGTCCGCAGCCATACAGATTCGCAAAAAAGTATTCAAGATAAAAAGTTATTCTTCAACCCAAATAATTAACTTCAGCAACCTCTCAACAGGAGCGCGGCCTTTTCTGCTGCCGACTGTCTGCAGCCACTGAACTTTTGCATACTTGAGAAATACCATCCTCAAAAAAAAATAGCAATACAAAAAACTGTACCACAAACAAAAAAAACACATACTCCCCGGCTTCCTTCAGGTATCCCTCCTGACTCACAGATGATATTCTTTCTCAACTCATACTGAAAAAGATATCTTCATCATTTTTTGCTGTCCAACAGAATAAATCAACCGACTTGGACAACACACCGTGAGCAGAACAACCAATCGAGAATGATTACTATTCCTCACCCCCCCTTTACAGGTACAAAATCTTATACTGTTAAAATATTTTTTATACCACCCGATCGTTTCCTCCGTCGACGGGCAACTGCGCCGCTGTTGTGCTTGCAAACAAGGACCCACACATTTCTGACGCTAATTCAGCAACCTGCCGGCTCAACACTTCCACCCCAAGTAAATTATTTGTTTTATACTGCTGCACAGATAAACCATAATGCTTTGCTCTGGCCTCCAGCACCTCGTCTGTCCAAATTCCTGTATCAAAAACTGCATTGGGGTGCAACGCGTTTATCCGGATTCCATCCTTACCCCATTCCAAGGCGGCAACTCGCATCAACTGGGTCAAAGCTGCTTTGGAAGCGGAATATGCACCTGCTCCCGGGCCGGGGGCAGGTACATTTTTTGAACCGATCACCACCACCCGCCCCTTGCCCGGAGCATGTTTCAGCAAAGGATAACACTCCCGGAGCAAAACAAGATTGGCATCAAGGTTCACCGCCATCACCTTGCGCCATGTTTCCAGTGACTGCTCGGCGATCATCGTGCCGGCGGGAAACATGCCCGCATTAAGCACCAGCATATCCAGCCCGCCGAAACGGGAGACGGCCTGATCCAGTGCATCCAGAACCTGTCCTTCTTCTGTCAGATCGCATTGGATCCCGAGAAATCCGATCTCTGACGAAACAGCAGCAATGCGTTCGTCAATATCCAAGCCGACAACCGCAGCCCCTCTTTGCAAAAACGACGCAATACAGGCCTTACCGATCCCAGAGGCCGCTCCGGTGATCAAAACCACTTCTCCGCTGAAAAGCGGAGCGGTACCTGCTTTGGCCAACTTGGCCTGCTCCAGATCCCAATATTCCATATCAAACAGATCTTCAGGAGGAAGGGCCTGCCAGCCGCCGAGCTTTTCTCCGCGCAGAATACATTCTATTGCATGCTCATAGATATCATGAACAATGGCTGCGTCCTTCGCTGATTTCCCTAAACAACATAACCCAAAATCCTGGTCCAAAATTACCCTTGGTGCCGGATCCAATATGGTTTTGCGTTCCTTGGCAGCAGGCTCGTGAGTAGCGAAATATTGTTTGTACGCCTGCGCATAACTTTCCACATTGCGGCCAAGCATGGGTACGGCTTTCGTTCGAATTACATGGTCCGGAGTTATCGGACCTTGTTGGGAAATACTCCCCACGTCATCACGCTGCACAAAATCCCGCCCTCGGACGCTGTCAGTCACATGGAGAATCATGGGCCTGCCCGCCTTCTCAGACACATCTTGTCGTAACTGCGCAATCTCAAGGCGGCCCACCCGATTAATCTCATTGCCAGCCGGCAACTCCAGCTCCCAGGCATTATGAGCCGCGAGATAGCTCTCCGCCATATCAACCAGCTGAATCATTCGCTCATAGGATTCCTTGGCCGAATCAGCAAAAGAAAAGACACCATGATTCATCAGGACCATACCGATGGCCTGCGGCCCAGCCTGTTCAGCAAAAAGACGGGCAACATCACGGGCCAAATCAAATCCCGGCATCACGTAGGGGATCACCACCACCAGATCACCGTATATTTCTTCAATGCGTCGCAGTCCGTCAGCTGTATTGGTAACAGTTACCACCGCATCAGCATGGGTATGATCTACATAACGAAACGGCAAGGCTGCGTGCAGGATCGTTTCCACAGAAGGAGCAGGAGCATCGGAGCGGGTCAGCTGAGTCTTCAGCTCATTGACCATTTGCGGATCTGTCAGAGTATCCAGCGCAGCCAACTGAATCATAGGCTGCAAACGCACCGGAGCAAAGCCCTCAGCCTCAATGGTCTCCAGATCCCAGCCGCTTCCTTTAATATAGAGGATTTCTTCCTCTTCGCCGACGACATTTTTCTCTGTGATCTTTACTGAGGTATTGCCGCCGCCATGCAGAACCAATGAAGAATCTCGTCCCAATAAACGCGACGAGTACACGCGCAGCTCAAGCTCGTTTTCGCAGGCCCCGGCTTCCTGTTCACTCCATAAACTCAGCATAGGACTTCTCTGGCTCCCTCATAATCTCCCTCAAAAGTCGTTCCACAACGATACCAAGAAACGACTTTATCATTATCACCTAAAAATATCCAGCCATATTATCGTATCTTTCCTCAGAAATACAGCATATTCTCCACACATTGACTATTTTTCCTGAATATCATATTATAGTCCCCTGAAAACAGAGCCCTCTCTTCTTGATTATCTTCTCGATTAATATGTACGAACAATTCATAGGATAGCTGTGGATCCATTTACTTTCCGCTTAACGGAACAGTTGCAAACTCTTGCCAAGCAAGGAGTACGACGGGAGATTCTTCCTGTTCAAGCAAGCGGTTTTGCTCGCCTCCGGCACCAAGGCGGGGAGTTCCTCAATCTAGCCGGTAATGACTACCTCGGCCTGGCCGGCAATCCGATCCTGCTCCAAAAATTTTACGCTGCTTTTGAGCAGGAACACCTTGTCGAGCAATACGGTTTGGGCAGCGGTGCCTCCCGCCTCATGACCGGTAATCATGACCAGTACTCTCGTTTGGAAGAAGAGCTGGCCAGCTTGTACCACAAGGATAAGGCCTTGGTCTTCAATTCAGGCTACCATATTAATATAGGACTGCTGCCTGCTCTTGCCCGAAAAGGCGACCTGATCCTCGCAGACAAGCTCTGCCACGCCAGCCTCATTGATGGCATGCGGCTCTCCAAGGCCAAGATGATCCGTTACCCTCATCTTGATTATGATCGCCTTGAGCAACTCCTGCAAAAGCACTGCTCCGGGCCTCCTGTAGCCCATGGGCAGAAAAAACAGACTGTTTTCCTTGTAACCGAGTCTATCTTTTCTATGGACGGTGACTGCGCTGACCTCCCGACCTTGGTCCGCCTCAAGGAACAGTACGGGGCTGTTCTCTATGTTGACGAAGCGCATTCCGTCGGGGTACGCGGCCACAGGGGTCTGGGTTTGGCTGAAGAGCAGGATGTTGTGGGCCGGATTGACCTTCTGGTGGGTACTTTCGGCAAGGCCTGGGGCGGCCAAGGGGCTTTTGTCGTTTGTGAAGAGGGCATATATAATTATCTGGTCAACACAGCACGCTCACTCATTTTCACCACAGCCCTGCCTCCGGTGAATATCCACTGGCTCAACTTCATCCTGCCCATCATCCAAAAGATGTCCAAGGAACGACAACAGCTTGCGGTGCTGGCCCGGCAAGTACGTCATGCGCTGCAAGAGGCAGGCCTCCAGACCGGCGGTGAAAGCCATATCGTTCCGGTTATGATCGGCGACGAAGGACAAGCTGTTGCTGTTGCCGAGCAATTACGCCAAAAAGGTTTCTGGGTGCAGGCTGTCCGTACCCCGACAGTCCCGCGAGGTACCGCCCGTTTACGCCTTTCCCTGACTGCCGCCATGAACGCCGAGCAGCTGGCAACGTTACCGGAACAGATCGCTGAACAGCTCACTCAGGTCTCTTCAGCATGAAAACTTGCTGGCTCCATCAACAGGGAAATCAGGACTGCCTGCTCTTTATGGCAGGCTGGGGCATGTGCCCGGAACCCTTTCACGACATCCCGGCCAGATCAGTTGACGTCCTGATGCTCTATGATTATCGCAGCATGGATTGTGAAGATATTTCCTCTGCTCTGGAAAACCTTCAGGAAAAAGCACCATACCGAAAGATCCATCTGCTGGCCTGGTCTATGGGGGTTTGGGCTGCGTCAATGCTGTTTGCCAACAAAACGCTTTCTGTACCGGGCCTCACTCCGCCCCTTACGTCGATGTTTGCTTCAACAATCGCAATCGGCGGAACCTGTCATCCCATTCATGACAAGCTCGGCATTCCCGAAAATAATTTTGCTGATATGGCAGAGCGACTTTCTCCGGCCCGTGTGAAAACATTTCACCGTTCCATGTTTGCTGATGAACAGCAAGCAAATCGTTTCGCAACCTCTTTCCGTAAGGGAGAGCGATCGTTCGAAAAAATCCGTCTGGAATTGCTTGCCCTGGATACGGCCTACAGGAGGCAGCCTGACGTAGCCAATATCTACACCAGTAGAATTGTCACCGGTCGGGATCAAATTTTCCCGGCCCGTAATCAGGTACGAGCCTGGGGCCGCAAAAAATGCCGTACACTCTCTCTGCCCCATTTCCCTTTTTATCATTGGCCAAGCTGGTCAGCAATGGTTGAAGAGTTAACGAGTTGAAGAGTTAACCTCAACCTGCCTCACTTTGCCCTTCATTATGCAGAAAATCGACAAACACGTTGTCTGCCGCCAATTTCGCCGGGCCGCAGCCAGCTATGACCGCCAAGCCACGATCCAACATCGGGTCGCGGACCGCCTGCTGACCCTGGCTGCCCAGTATACCAATCAGCAACCTCAGGCTCTCAGCGTCTTAGAAATCGGCTGTTGTACCGGCCTGTTGACCGGAAAATTACTCAACAGCAGTATCAAGGTTCGCAGTCTGGTCCTCAATGATCTCATGCCGGATTTTGCCGAGCGACTTCCCCAAGACATCGCTGTTAGCAAACTCAGTGTTGGCGAGCCCAGAGTTGAAGTCAGCCTTGAGGAACTCAGCTTCCTTCCCGGCGATATAGAAAAGCTCCCCCTGCCCGGCCCCTTTGACCTGATCATCTCATCCTCCACCTTTCATTGGCTTGATGATTTAGAGCAAACCCTGGACAAGCTCCTTGCCGCTCTCCATCCCGGCGGCGTGCTCGCCTTTTCCCTCTATGGCCCGGAAAATCTGCCCGAGATCAAAGAACTCACAGGAGTCGGACTTGACTACCTCTCCCTGCCGGAGATAACATCAATGCTGGAAAAACGATGCCTTCTCGAAAAGAGTTATCAGGATAAAGAAGTTTTTCTTTTTCCCAAACCACGCGATGTCCTGAATCATCTCCGCCGGACCGGGGTGAATTCCATCAATCGCACCCCCTGGACCCGGCAGAAACTGCATTCCTTTTGTCGGGAATATACAAAGAGATTTCAGGTTGGCCAAGCAGTGCATCTCACCTATAATCCTTTATATTTCATTGCCCGACGCAGTCATGACGTGACGAAAAAACCATCAAACCCGCAAAAACATCTTGCGAAAAAGTTTGCAAAATGATAAAGAGAGTATGCGTTTGCGCCTGTAGCTCATCTGGATAGAGTATCGGACTACGAATCCGAGGGTAGCAGGTTCGAATCCTGCCAGGCGCACCAGAAATTTCAAGCCTCCGGTCTTTTCAGATCTGGAGGCTTTTTTATTTTCTCCTGCAGCCCGCTGCTCCTTTCTTACTTCTCTTCTTGCCAAGAACAAAAAAAAGTGATTATTCTTGAATATTCTTACAAGAAACAAATGGAACGTCCCTTGATCACCAGCGGAATACTGCCTAAGCAATAAACTGAGCAATGAAGATTGTCTGCAAAAACAAAAAGGCCTTTCATGATTATCATATCGATAAAACCATGGAAGCCGGCATAGTGTTGACCGGGCCGGAGGTCAAGTCCTTGAGAGCAGGTCGGGCCAACATTAAAGACGGTTATGCCCAGCTCAAGAACGGTGAAGTATTTTTGTACAACATTCATATTTCACCCTATGCCTTTGCCGCCCACTCTGTCACAGACCCGCTCAGAGTGCGTAAATTACTGCTGCACAAGCGAGAAGTACGAAAACTTGTCGGCAAACTGAATGAAAAAGGGGTTGCGCTTATCCCACTCAAGATATACTTTATAGATAATGGAAAGGCCAAAATAGAACTTGGTCTGGCCCGAGGCAAAAAGCTCTATGACAAGCGGGCCTCCTTAAAAGAGAAACAATCAAACCGTGATGTTCAACGATCATTGCGGCAGCAAGACTAGTATAATTTCCCTCCCTCCCCTTAGGGAGTAGGGAGGGATAAAAAAGATATGGGGGTGAAACGGATTCGACGGGGATATGAAAGCTCAACGTTGCATGCCGAGTGTTCTGTCAGCTCGTAAACTTGATGGAAAATTAATATAATCGCAGACGATTATAATTTCGCAGTAGCAGCGTAAGCTGCTTTGCCGCTTTCCCGGTCCGCGCCCGTAAGGCCGGAGTAAAGCGTCGACTCTTCGGGCTGGTCTAACCGATGTGCCTCTCATTGGAAAGACGAGAATCTAACAGGCTGGTATTCAGCAATCCACCGTTCCGGGTGAGAGCTGAATACGAGATCTTTACTCGGAACTAAGCATGTAGATACGTGAGGGGAGTATTTTCGGACCCGGGTTCAACTCCCGGCACCTCCACCATTAACAAGTCCAAAGAAATCCAAGGAAGTTCATAAGCCCGCAGCCTGAAACGGTTTGCGGGCTTTTTCGTGCCCGGTGACATCCGGGGGGCGTGCATTGACAGCCACGAAAAATTACAGTATTTTTTACAGTGCCAACCGAATTTTCTAAAACAGGTACTGTAATGGGACTGACAAATACTGCTACTGATAATTCCAGACCGGACATAACGCTATGCATCAGGAAGCGGGACAAGTCGGAGGTCTGGTGCCCCGGCTCAGGACTCAGGCGGACCGATGTTGCAACATCGGGTACGGAAGATAAAAAATCACTTTATTCCGGTGTTGAGCAGAGACGTCCTCCAACAATTCATCCCCCGCAAGACCATGTATAAAAATTGCAAAAAACCGTTCTTCCTCATCCCCGCCCTCCTCCTTTTTCTCCTTTCTTCCTGCGCAACACCGCCTCCTCTCCAGCCGCCGGACGAAAAGCTCCTCCTCTGCACAATCGAAGATAACGAGATGCTCCTCAGCCGCTTTGCACCGGTTTTTGCCATAGAGGATGCCCAGGAGAGGTCTAACAGGATCGGCACGCCCAGCGCACAACTCGGCCCGGATAACCAAGAGATCATCTCTGTGGATCCCGAGGAGGCCACAGTCTATGGCAGACAGGATCAGTTTACAACGGAGAAAGGCAGCTACACCAACCTGATCTACCGTATTCATTTTAAGGAAGTGCCGGGGGGCTTTTTTCCTTATCACCTTACGGAAGGAAAAAACGTCGGCCTGCTGCTCATCATCACCCTTAACAGCCGCAATGAGCCCATACTGTACACCTCAGTCCATACCTGCGGTTGTTATCTTGCCTTTGTCCCGACCTCGTACACGCCCCCGGATGTCCTTCCGGAGGACTGGAAAAAAGAGCGGCAGTCTGTGTATTCTGAAAGCCTGCCCGGTCTGCTTGATCATAGGAGTGACTCTCCAGAACAGGACAAGGTGGTGTTCGTCATCAGAGGCGGCACTCACCGGGTCAAAGACATCTGGTTGGCTGACGCCGGCTTTTTACCAAGCTACAAAAAAATCACAGCGGATCTTCAGCCCTTTACTGCCTTGGAAGCACTCCCTATAGGAGATCAATGGGGAACCTCGTTTTATGAGACCTCCGGCCCGAGAAAGAGCTACGTAAAAGGGAGTCATAAGTCACGGGAAAGGTTGTATATGAGTTGGTGGGCCTTTGATTGGCGGATTGGCGAGGATAAGAAACTGGGGAAGAACAAAGAAGACGGGGTTACCTTCTACACCAG
>MTKS01000052.1 GCA_004028495.1 Candidatus Electrothrix marina | reverse complement strand
AATACAATAAGGGTCCGCCGCCATCCAATCGTACTTCTTTTGAACAAATCTCTCTTTCTTCTCCTTCTGAAAGATCACAGAATTCCTTATAAAAGTACGTGAAGCACTTGGAAAAGTCGAAATTATTGTTCTCAGAGCATTCATCAGCTAGCGCTCCAAGCCAAAAATTAAAGATGGAATTGCCTCTATCATCAACTCCATTTCGTTTCTTTTGAAGAATTGTATTCCCTGATGCAGCGGTCGAAAGATATGCGATTAATTTATTGTTGAATATGTCATTATGATCTTCAATGAAAGATTCTTCTGTGTAAACAACTGAAATAGGCAATTTTTTATCTTTACATATAAAACGTGTTTTCTCCTTAGAGAGGTAACACTTGTCAGGATTGGTACAGCAATCTTTAAAGTAAAGGTCATACTTTTTATCATTGCTTTCATTTGATGAGTGATTGGAATCTGCGATCTTCTTTCCAAATAGATTCGCTGTATGAAAAGGTTTATACTGTCCAGCAGTAATTAAATCTAAATCGAACTCAGATACTTTTCCTCCCGAAAAATAATCTCGATCTATTTTGTTTTGATTAGTGAATAACGTGTTAAAAAATTGACCAAGTGGAAAAAGCGTCCTTGTTGGAAAATCGTCTTTTGTAGTTATAATAGTAAGAAGTTTTCTATCTCCAAGATCGTTTCTCACGTCTTGATCTAGTGATAATTCATAAAGCTGTAAAAATTGATTTGCTTCAACAGCGGGATTAACCAAAACTATACCATCCGCAAATTTTTCCAGCTCTTTAACTTTATTGTATTTTTTTTCTATCATTCTGTGCAGTAATATTTCATTAACTGCTGATGAAAGCATTTGTGCGCCAAGGCTATGCCCGGCAATAAGCAATGTATTATTATCGTTAATTTTATCAATCATGTCTAATCTAAGCAAAATATCTGAAACACCACTATCGCCGATTTCGCGTGCTATTGATTTTCTATCCCAGTATGTTAAAATATGATTAAAATACCATGGCCAAACACGTCCTCTCCAGCCAAGATAAATTCCATATACTTTTCTGTTTCTTGTTATTTCAGGTATTCGAGAAATTCGTGACAATGCTTTTCTAAATGAGTCGACATTGCTATCATGAAATTTAGCGTTATAATTCCACCCGTGAGCATAAACAATAACTAATACTCCCTCAGCAGCGTCACGTTCAATCTTGCTTAAAATTTTATTTCTTGCATTGTTATCAAAGAGATTTCCTCTGTCAGTAAACTCCAGAAAGCCTAATTTGTACAAATTATTTCCATTCACATCTGTAATATTTTCTATGAGACACTCTTTTTCATCCAAACTCTCTGGAGAGGTAGATGTGCATTCTTTAAAATTGTTTACTGTTCGCCATGCCTTGTTTGGTGTGCAGGCTGTGAGCGTTAAAATAATTATAATAATTCCAGTCTTTTTAATTGTTCGTGATGCATTCATTTATATTCTCCCTTTTGATAAACGGCTATATTTAGTTAACCTCTTTAAATAATTATTATCTTTGTCAGTAAAAAATAAGTCAAGATATTTTAATTACTATCTGGTAATAAATGTCAGTGCTGGGAGACAAAAAAAAGCATTTCGAAAATCCGTGTTCAATCTGACCTGCTTACTTGACCAACTTCACATATTCATGTAGTTATATATCCTGAAGTTAATAATAATTTGGAAAAAAATCTGAAGCCGGAAGCAGCTCAACTTTATGAAACGCCAAAACTAGCAACCTGCTCACTCGCTGTATAGTGGACTTGGTGACGAAAAAGCCGCTACGCTCTAAACCGGGATTATGAAAAAACGCAGTACCGCAAAACTCACACAGGCAATCACAGGAATCGGTTTATAACTCATATCTGTTCCGTTGGGCAACACAAAAACAGCTAGATAAGTAAGGCGCATGGTGATGTAAGCTTGCTGCATGAAGTTTCCGTGCGAGTTTTGCGGTACTGCGAAAAAACACATCCGATTCGACTGGGCCATTAAGCGGCTCCTGCGCCAGAAAGCCAATTTCGGCATTCTTGAGGGTTTTCTTTCCGAGCTGCTCGCGATAGAAAGTCATGAAGAGAAAAAAACGACTAAACGATGAAACGCCAACACGCTATCAAGCTACTAACCCAATGCAAGCAAGACCTGAAAAACCGTTTCGGCGTGAGCAAGCTGCTGCTGTTCGGCTCAACTGTCCGTGATACAGCGACCGATGCCAGTGATGTGGATATTTTGGTCGCTTTTGATGGGCCGACGAATTCGAAACGATATTTCGGACTCCTTTTTTATCTGGAAGATTTACTTGAATGTACAGTGGATTTGGTGACAGAAAAAGCACTTCGACCTGAATTACGGCCCTTTGTTGAGAAAGAAGGTTTTTCTCTCTGATTGATGAAACCTGCTGTAAACCCACCATGAAAAAACACATCCGATTCGACTGGGCCATCAAGCGCCTCCTGCGCCAAAAGGCAAATTTCGGCATCCTTGAGGGCTTTTTTGGGGAACCATTGCTTTTCTATTCAACTACCTGAGATTTGCGGAATAGACAAATCATCCCATATGAAAAACAGCCAAAATAGCCCGGTATCATCCGCTGATACGCAATTATTTTCCGATATCAGAGATTTGATTGAGGAGGCGCGTTCTGCAACGGCTGTTGCCGTCAATGCCGGGCTGTCTCTTATGTACTGGCGTGTGGGGCAGCGTATTCAGCAGGAAATATTAAAAGGCGGAAGAGCCGAATACGGTAAAGAAATTCTGCCTGCACTGGCCTCAAAATTAACCAAAGAGTACGGTAGAGGCTGGAGCGAGAGGAATCTCGCATACATGGCACGTTTTGCCGATATATTTCAAGATGTTGAGATTTTGCAGGCACTGTGTGCAAAATTAAGCTGGACCCATTTCAAAACCATCATCTACATTGATGACCCGCTTAAACGTGATTTTTATGCAGAAATGTGCCGAATGGAAAACTGGAGCACACGCACTCTGCAAAAAAAGGTCGATTCCATGTTGTACGAGCGTACCGCCCTGTCCGGCAAACCCGAAGAAATTATTGAGCACGAACTTGAACAACTGCGCAAGGAAGATCGACTGACTCCCGATTTGGTTTTTCGTGATCCATACTTTTTGGATTTTCTCGGTCTCAAGGATCGTTATCTGGAGAAAGACCTTGAAGACGCTATCCTACGTGAACTGGAGCAGTTTCTTCTGGAGCTGGGCAGCGGTTTTGCCTTTCTTGCACGCCAGAAGCGTATTCAGCTTGATAATGACGATTATTACATCGACTTGCTTTTCTATCATCGGAGCCTGAAAAGTCTCGTGGCTGTAGAGTTGAAACTCGGTGAATTCAAACCTGCCGATATGGGGCAAATGGAACTATACCTGCGCTGGCTGGACAAGTATGAACGTCAGGCCGGTGAAAACAGGCCGTTGGGAATCATTTTCTGTGCAGGTAAAAAACAGGAACTGGTTGAACTGCTGGAGTTAGGGCAATCCGGAATTCATGTTGCTGAGTACCTCACGGAACTTCCCCCTCGGAGCATTTTGCAACAGAAACTTCATGCTGCGGTTGAGCGTTCACGGCAACGATTGGAGCGTAAAAAGTCATGAAAAAACACATCCGATTCGACTGGGCCATCAAGCGCCTCCTGCGCCAGAAAGCAAATTTTGGCATTCTTGAGGGCTTTCTTTCTGAGCTGCTCAAAGAAGACATAAAAATTAGCGAAATCCTGGAAAGCGAAAGCAATAAGGAACGGGAAGACAGCAAGTTTAACAAGATCGACATCCTCGTCAAAAACACTGCGGATGACCTGATGCTGATCGAAGTGCAGAACGAGCGGGAAAGAGATTTTTTTCACCGCATGAACTTCGGGCAGGCCAAGCTATTGACCGAGCATATCGCCGAAGGCGAGGAATACGAGAAGATTAAGAAGATTTTCTCTATCAACATCGTGTACTTCGACTTAGGACTGGGCAAAGATTATGTCTATGTCGGTTCAACCAATTTTGTCGGGATGCACACCCATGACGTTCTGGAACTGAACGCATCCCAGAAAAAAGCCTATCCCATCACCAAAGTTTCCGATATCTTCACAACCTACTATCTGCTCAAGGTGAATAAGTTTGATGATTTTGCCAAAGACAGCCTTGATGAGTGGATTTACTTCCTGAAAAATAACGAAATAAAAGACGAATTCAAGGCCAAGGGCCTCCGGGAAGCCAAAGAAAAGCTGCGGGTGGACAATTTGCCGGAGCCGGAGAAGAAAAGCTACGAGAAGTACCTTGATTCCAAGCGGATTGAACAGAATGTCTACAAAACGGCCCTTGCCGAAGGGGAAGAACGTGCCGAGCAGAAGGTAAAAGAGGCTGAAGCAAGGACAGAAGCTGCCGAAGCCAAGGCGAAAGAAGAGCGTAGGCAAAAGGAAGCAGCAGAGGTGCGGGCGACAGAAGAGCGGAAACAGAAGGAAAAGGCGCAGGCCGAAGAAATAAAAATACTTTCAATAACAGCAAAAGCTCTACATGAGAACGGAATAGATGCCGAGCAGATCGCCCGGAAGCTGCAAAGACCTGTTGAATTTATCCTCGACATATTGGAAGGAAAAATCGTAACCGATTCAACCGAGCAGGGCAATCAAGCCCAATGAACAGAAAATCCAGAGGAGCTTCATCATGACACCAAAAAACTTTGTGGTAATCCTGACGATCTTTGCCGGAATGATGCTGGTAGGATGTGCGTTCAATCCGCCGAACGGGGAGATAGATCTACTGAGTGACACCGGCTGGCTACTGACAGAGCTGGGCGGCACCCCGATCGCCTCATCTTCGGCAATGACCCTGAATTTTTCCGCCAACGGCAAGGTGAACGGCAGCGACGGCTGCAATCAGTATTGGAGTAGTTATACAGCCGGAAACGGCATAATCAATGTCAGCGAGGAGATGGCCGTGACGGAAAGGGCATGTCCGGGACCGATTATGCAGCAGGCTGCGGCATTCACCACAGCCCTGAAGCAGGCAGTCGCCTACCGGACAGAGAACGGACAGCTGATCCTGCTGGCCGCTGACGGCACGGCTTCGGCAGTTTTTTTGCCGCAAAATCAGGAGTTAAATGGAACATTCTGGGACGTGTCCGGCTACGATAACGGTCAGGGCACAATCATGAGAATAAACAACAGCGGCCGGAAACTGACGGCAAGTTTCACTGCCGACAGTGTTTCAGGCTCATCCGGGTGTAACAGTTATTCCGCCGATTATACATACAGTGCTGTTGATCAGACGATTCAGCTCGACGGGCGGCTGATGATAACCGCGATGGCCTGTACGGACGGGAATATAATGCGGCAGGAAGGGGACTTCATCGCTGCATTGCGGACAGTGAACAGCTATCATATCAAGGGGAATACATTGACGCTGAAAGCTGCTGACGGCAGTACTGCTGTTATCCTGATTCGACAGTAATCAGATCAGGCTGAACGATCAGACCATACAGTGGGACTTGGTGACGGAAAAGCCGCTGCGCTCTGAACCGCGCCCTTTGTCGAGAAAGAAGGGCGCATTTCTGATTCATAGAATTTTCCGCAAGAAACGCAATGAAAAAAACATATCCGATTCGACTGGGCCATTAAGCGACTCCTGCGCCAAAAGGCGAATTTTGTGCGGAAGGGAGGAGCTTTGTCGAGCAGGAGCTGAAAGAAAAGCTGAAGCAAGAGCGGAAGAAGAACGTCGGCAGAAGGAAAAAAGATGCTTTCTAATAACGGTACAGGTTTTACATGAGAGCGGAATGAAGCCGGAGCAGATTGCGCAAAAGCAGCAGCGACCTGTTGAATTCATTACCGACATATTGCAATGATGTCTGATGCTGATTTGATCCTTGCAAAAGACGAGACTTAGGGGCGTGACTTGGGTTATGCAGCCTTACACCGATTGTCAGATCAGACCATATCAAGGGGGAGGTTAAAAAGAGGACTGCTCCGTTGTTGTTACATCATTCTCTTCGTCCGGTGTATCATTCGCCTCTCCATCAGGGAGGGGAGCCTTGCGTTCCAGTTTACGCAGCCTTTTTTCTTCTTTTTTCTTTTTCTTTGCTAATTCTTTTTTGCGTTTATCAAATGAATAATAGTTTTTTGCCAAGATACTCTCCTGAATGTGATTCGAGAAAACCCTCTGCCACTGAGATATTATTGAAACAATCTCTTGCCTTGTGACGTACTCCGCACTTCAGGTCACGAAAACAGGAGATATCTCCCTTTACTCGGAGAAACACGGTCCCTTTGAGCAAGAAAAACTGTCTTGATCAAAGGGTGGACTGCGAACGTATTCTCTTTTTATGGACGAAGGGCAATCCCGGGCCGGGGTTTACAGAGCAACAACATTATCCGCTGCCGGTCCTTTGGGACCGTCAACGATATCAAAGCTGACCCGTTGTCCTTCCTGCAGGCTTTTAAAACCCTGAGCTTGAATAGCTGAGTGATGGACAAAAACATCCTTACCGCCATCCTGCTCAATAAATCCGAAACCCTTAGAATCGTTAAACCACTTTACTGTACCTTCTGCCATTTTCCCATACTCCTGTATAGCTTGATTTCTTTATGAAACCTTAATGTAAATACGGATTACAACCTTTGTAATCCGTTGTGCGGACCGACTGTGCGGTCTGCGGGGTTCTTTTGTATATTTTGCGGGACAGACCGGGATCACACGAGAAACTCGCCGGTTTCCTGAACTTTATTTTTTTCATTTTCGTTGAAAAAAAGATCCGCTGTTTTTTAAATGCTGTCTTTTTATGCGAGGTCTGTCAACGACGATATTTCTTTTTCTTCATCGGTTTGGACTCGTTGCAGACAAGACTCCGATGCTTATACATTTTCCCGTTCAGATCTTCCATTGCCTTATGGCCTTCGCTTCTGGTGGACATTTCCACAAAGGCAAAGCCTTTAGACTGACCTGTAAACTGATCTTTAACGAGATTTGTGCTGACAACACTCCCGTACTCGCCGAATAACTCGGTTAATTCATTTTCAGTAATATTATAGGGAAGGCTGCCGACAAAAAGTTTCATACCGCTTCTCCTGAAGAGATGATCCCGTTAAAAACAACCTGTTCTATGCAAAGAAGGCTGCGAGAGAGGACAAGTACGCATCACGCGATACTTACAAGACCATCTAACGATAGTTAAAGCAGAAACTTTAAAGGCACCGGGAATGGGCTGGATTCACCGCGACAACGGTGACGAAAAGAAAATGCTAAAATTTATCAATTTATAATTGAACAACATAATACTCCTGTTGCTGTTAATTGCAACAAATAAATTCAGGACAGGCTGTTTACGTTCAATTTTCCAACATAACCGAGACGCGGCCCTCGGCAGCTCATATCGTCGCCCTTTTTCAGGAAATGCATATGACCTCTTTCAGGTTGGAGCAATGGAATCCCATGCCGATGGAAAAATCTTTCGGCACAACCAGCACCTTGGGAAATCCGTGCCCGATGACTTCGGATTTGTTCATGACTGATGTAGTGCTCATGGTGTATCCTCCTGATGGATAGAAAAGCGGACTCTCCCGGTTCAAAAAAATCCGCCATGTTTTGTAGAGAGAAAAACGATCAGGTCGCCGGGATGTACCGGGTCAGGGGGCAGTTTTTACAGCCGCCTAGGGAGGTCACCACGGAGGAAATACCGGTCACCGCACCGGCCTGGAGGTTGACGGCGGATCGGGAGAAGGAGCCGGAAACCGAATAGCTGGAGCCGAAAGAGCCGAGGATATTGGCCAGCCCCTGGCCGATCAGTTCCTGGTTGGCATCAATCTGCTGACCGGTCTTGGCCGCCATGGCCTTGGCAATGGCCTCCATAAAACCGAGCAGGGAAATAATAATGGCTGTAGGCAGCAATCTGAGTGCATCTCTCACCGTGACAGCAGGCATACTGAAGGTCGGCAGCCCTTCGGGAATGTTGCCGACAATGGCGCCTCCGCCCGTCAGGGTAAGTTTTTCCATATTCAACGGCGAGTTCCCCACCTTGATCCGCCAGATACGACCGTCAGTCTCTGCTCCGGCCGGAATGTCGTCTCTTGCATAAAAGGTATATTGATCTCCTTGT
>MTKS01000051.1 GCA_004028495.1 Candidatus Electrothrix marina | reverse complement strand
GCGTCTTGGCAATCTTTTCCGTCTCTGTGGAGCCTGCCACCCGGATCGAATTGGTCAAAGCAAGAGCAGCCGCAACAGCATTATCAAAAAACGGTCCCGGCTCGACCCCGTATTTTTTCATATATGCCTCACGATATCGGCGGGTAATGGGGTTGGCGGAAACATCGGCCGGACCGGTGGCATAGACACCCTCTGCGTATTTACCGCCCACCTTGATAAAGGTGTCATCCTTGACCCCGTCATCGGAAATAAACAGGGTTTTCATTCTTTTTTTGCGCATCTGGGTCACTATCTTTGATGCTTCCGGATGATAGCCGCCAAAGATGACCGCATCAGCTCGGGTTCGTTTGATTTTCTGTACCACAGCGGAATAATCAACAGCACCGGGCGTTATGCCCTCGAAAAGAACAATGGTTGCCAGGGCGCCGTCCTCGATGATTTTTCTCGCATCCTCTGCAAGCCCTTTGCCGTAATCCCCTTTATCATGAATAATGGCGATCTTCTGGGCCTGCAATTGCCCAACCGTAAAGTTGACAATAGAAGCGGCCTGGGCATCATTTGGGGCAATGGTTCTGTAAAACGTCGGGTGGTTACCGCTCTTGGTCAGATCGCTGTCCGTGGCCGAGGGAGAGATAACAATGATGTTGGCCTCATCATAAATAGGCAGGGCCGCCTTGGTTGCGCTGGAGCAGATATGGCCGATAACAGCCCTGGCACCGGCGGAAACCAGTTTCGTGGCCGTATTAGTGGCGATTTCCGGTTTACAGACATCGTCTTCAACCAGAAGTTCCACCGGGGCCCCGTTGATTCCTCCTTGCGCATTGATATGTTCCGCAACAAGCTCCGCCGCCCGAGCCGTGGGCAGACCGTACGAGGCCAGATCGCCGCTGTGGGCCCCTGCCACCCCTATTTTCACCGGCTCTGCGGCCCGGGCATCACCGACAAAATTACTGACAAAGAATGCACCGGTGCTTATGGTCAAAACCGAAAGCACGGAACAGAGTTTACCGGAAATATTCATTGCATAGTCCTCCTTGGTACGTATTTGTTACTGGTTATTTCTCTGTGCGGAAAATCGTTATCCGCGCGAGGTTTTTCCCTGCGTTGCAATCCTGCCTGCAACCTGCTGTCATTTTTAATCCATTATAAGAAAAAAGCATCCAAAAATTGCATTTTCTCCCTTGCCCCGAAGGGGCGGTATATAACCGGCTCAGGGTAACACCCTGAGTGCCGGGCCGGTTTCAATATGCTTGATCACCCGTCCCGAGCTGGTAAAGGAAAGCCCCTGCGTACCGGAATTGCTCAGCATTAAGGTTTCGACAACCGGCTCGTAAACAGGCTGCTCAGCCACCCACTCGACAATGAAGTTCGTTCCCACCCCACCGGTCTGCTGGCCGGTGTCTACAAAGAAATCCGCCGAGGCCATCGGGCCTAAGCGTTGCGGTTTGGGTAGGTATTCTTTCACCATTTTTCCTTTTGTATTATAATAACGAACTGATGTGACGATAATAGGGTGCGTGAAATCCGTATTATGGATGGTCAGGGTCACAGCCAGTTTCATGGTTAAATTTTTACCGGAATAATGCACTTCGGAGTAGGCCGGGACAAAGATGGTTTGGCCGGTTGTTATGGTGATATCATGAATAAAGACAGTTTCCTCTTCCGGAGATTCCGGAGGAGGTGCCTCCTCATCCTGGGGGCTGCAACCGAAGAATAAAAGAGTTGCCAGGAGCAGGCCCGTTGTTTTTGCTGAAAATAAGCGCATTTTTTATCTCCGATTATTCGGGGTGGAGGGGGAGGGGCATCCTGAGCGGGCGAAAGGACGGCAGCCTTTTATTCTATTGCCGCTTTATGATGCTCAACCATTTCAGTCAAATTTTTAATGGCCCAGACTTCTTGGCATTTCCCTTTTCTTTTGAGATGAAAAGATGTGAATCCCATTGCACGAGCACCATCGGTTTTATTCTTTGCATCGTCAACAAAAATACTTTTCTCGGTTTGTACATTGAGGTCATTTAAAGCGGAGTTAAAATATACGGGGATCGGATTTCGCGGCTCCGACCAATGAACTTGCGGTCACATTTTGAAAGTAATATAGAATTGCGGCAATATAACAGTGTTGACAACTGAAAACGTTTATGGTTTATGCTATGGGTAGGAATATATTCCTTAAAATCATACGTAGTCATGCGTCTGCATTTCCCTTCTTCAATTGATACATCACTACAAGCCAACTTACGGAGCATACCTTTCTATGTCAATAGGAAGATAGTTTTTTTCACGCTGGATATAAAGAAGGGAGGTGCGGGCGGAGCGGAAATAATGACTACACCGCATTTTGGAAGATGATCCGCAATGACTATCAGGGCAGGCTGGTGAATATTCTGGATGTGGCAGTGTGACCGGAAGAGTACGTAGCGGACAGAATGGCGGGATTGAAAGCAAAAGGGGAACGAAATGAAGAAAGCAATGAGTATTTGGTGTTCCGGAACTATAGTTGTATTGTTGATGCTCGCGCTGGTGACGGGTTGCTCCTCCAAAAGGAGTGCTGGTGTCGCAAAGGCTATCAGTGACATTGAATCAATGGAAGAAATTGCAGACAAGTACAATCTGTACAACCTGTCCGACTATGAGGGCGTCGCGCTCATTTCACTTGGTAAGTACCCTTTGGGATATTTCGTGGTTACCGCTATGGGCTGGTCTGCCTCGGTTTATGTGAAAGACCCGGTGAAGAAGGAATTCGGTCCGCCTTCGTTTGTAAGTGCTGGAGGATTGAGTGCCGGACTGGCTGCCTTCCAAGTCAACGCATTTGATTGTCTGATCCTGTTTAAAAATCGAGACGATGCCATTAAATTCGCTAAGCGTAGTGTGAACTTAAACGTCAGCAGCGAAGGCGTTTGGTTAGCTTGGGGATACAAGGTGATGATGATACCGGGCAGTGATAGCTTTTCAGATGGAATCGGGGTTGGAATCGCTTTGGTCGAACTGGAACTCCTCTTTGGCGGGTCGCGTGACACTCTTCATGAGAACATGTATGGAAAGGGGGTAACAGTTGATAAAATTTTTTTGAATGACGTTACGATACCGGATGATCTCAAGGCCGGGCTGGAGAGGTTGAATCTCCTTATGCAACGTTGACGGTTATGTTTGCCGGGTACATGCTTAACGCGTACTCGTTTCATTTCCCCCCTCTTTCTCCTTAATCTTCAGTACAATCGCCGAAAGGCGGAAGCCTTAAACACGGCCACCACCTCGTTTCCTGGTTGGATATTCAGCTCCTCCACAGACTGCGGCACAATCTCAGCAATCAGGTTTTGTTCCTGACTGCCCTGACTATCCTGACATTCCAGCTCAACCCCCACCAACCAATCAGTTTCGTAGGTACGGCGTACAGTGCAGGACAGCATATTACGGGCGCTGGATGCCTCAGGATGCTTCTTGAACAGGAGAATATCACGACCGTTCAGGGAGAATTCGCCCGGACGTTGATCCGGGGCCTTGACCAGCATCACGGGAATGCTTCCCCAGCGGCAGCGGAGCAGCTTGCCCAGATCCTCCATCTCGTCAAGATGCAGCAGATTGGTATAGCCCTGCCCGCCGGTGCCGAAGCTGGTGCGGGCAAGTTCTTCCGTAGCGAGCTGCTGAACAAGCTGTCCCTTTTGCATCACCAAGACCTCTTCGGTCATCATGCGCAGTTCCTGCAAGGAATGGCTGATAAAGAGCATGGGGATGGAAAACTCGGCAAAGACCTGCTGGAGCTGAGGGATGATCTGATATTTGAGCATGCCGTCCAGACCGGAAAGCGGCTCGTCCAGCAGGATGAGCTGGGGGCAGGCCAGGATGGTACGACCCAGGGCCACCCGTTGTCGTTCCCCGCCGGAGAGCTTACTCACGTTGCGGTTCAGCAGCTTGTCGATCTGGAGAACCTCAATCAGATGAGCCGGATCAATATGACGCTCCTCCTTGGGAAGACGGTTCATACCGTAAAACAGGTTGCGTTGCACGCTCATGTGCGGGAAGAGGTGGGCATGCTGAAAGACTACGCCTACCCGTCGTTGATCCGGCGGCAGGCTGATCTTCTGCTCCCGATCAAACAGGGTGCGCCCGTTTAGGCGGATAAAGCCCTTGTCCGGCTCCAGCAACCCGGCCAACATATGCATGAGGGTGGATTTGCCGCTGCCTGACGGTCCAAAGACCCCGCATTGTTTGGTCTCCAACGTAAAGGCGGCATGACAGGTAAAGTCTTGAAAATTCTTGGTTACATCGATTTCGAGCAACATTGCCTACCTCCTTGCCAAGGTGCGGTTGGCTGCCTCGCCGATCAGGAGCACGGCAAAGGAGAGCAGGATGGAGATCAGGCAGAGGGACAGGGCCATGCTGTCGCCGCCCGGCGTGCTGGTGTACCCATAGATGGCCAGCGGGATGGTCTGGGTGATACCGGGGATATTACCGGCCAGCACGATAGTGGCTCCGAACTCACCCAGGCTGCGAGCAAACATCAGGGTCATGCCCGCTAAGATGGCGCGACTGCACAGGGGCACGGTGATGGTGAACAGGGTGTCCCGCCAATTGGCACCCAGGGTTCTGGAGGCCTGGATGTACTGGCGGTCAATGCCTTCCATGCCGATGCGGATGGAACGAACCAGTAAGGGAAAGCCGACCACGGCTGAGGCGATGACCGCTCCCCGCAGGGTGAAGATGATGCGGATGTCGAATTTATCCAGCAGTTCGCCGATCCAGCCTTTGCGACCGAAGAGCAGGAGCAGGAGATAGCCGGTCACCACCGGCGGTAGAACCAGGGGCAGGTTGACCAGACCCTCCAGCAGGGCCTTGCCGCGCATATTGCTCAGGGCTAGCAAGTAGGCCACGGCAAAACCGGGCGGCAGGGCGATGACGGTCGCGGTGATCGCCACTTGCAGGGAGAGTTTTATGGCTTGGATGTCGTCGGGGGACAGGGTGAGCATGGGCTGCTATAGAAAGGATGGGCCTATTAAAATGCAAATAATCTCTGCAAGGTTGCAATAACATCTGATTGGGCTCTGGAATCAAGAGTACCAAGCTTTTTAATAAGTCGTGTTTTATCTATTGTTCGTATCTGATCCAAGACGATTTGCCCTTGTTTCTTTTTAAATGTACAGGATACACGGGTAGGGTAATCTTTTTGCGCTGAGGTCATCGGGGCTATAATCACGGTGCGAATGTTTCGATTCATCTCGTCAGGTGAGATGACTAAACACGGCCTGGTTTTCTGGATTTCTGATCCAATAGTGGGATCAAGATTGACCAAGTAAACGTCAAAGCGTTTGACTACCATTGCCATTCGTCGTCATCCCATGCAGTTGCAATGCTGTCGTCAACAAGAGGTTTGTCGTCACCTTGCTCGCCCATCGTCTTAAAAGCGGCATCCCAGCCCTCTCGGGCATTTTTGACTGGTCGGATGATGATTTGATTTTTTTCAACCTCTATTTCAACATCATCCATGATGCCTGTTTGTTCAAGAATCGGCTTCGGGATACGTAGCCCTTGCGAATTACCAATTTTTATTACTCGTGCTCTCATGGGTTTCTCCTTTTGGTTATGGTAATTACATTGTAGATACTTGGGGCTGAAAGTCAAGAGGGAATTGACAGTCTCTTTGAGAGTGGAAAGATTCTTGAACTCCACAAATGATTGATCAGGTTTTGTGTAATAGATCAAGCCAACTTCTGGATTTCCAACAAATCCTCTTTGCCATGTTCCCACGTACACTTGTATCCCCAGCATTCTCGCATGGGTTGTTGAGGATACTATCGAGCCCTCAAGGCATTTCGGAAAATCGCGTCCTCTATCTGCTTCCGTACCAGTCTGTTCTCCGCAATCATTAAACTCCCACTCGACCTTTTCAGATTTCTTTGCAAGGCCGTTGAGCCAGTCATACAATGACTCGGAGGGGAGCGATGCATCGAGTTCGGTAACGTCAATGTGTTTTGAGAACTCCTTAGAAGAATTCTCGACATTTCGGTCAACTGAAAAAACAGGTGTCGTCCAGAAGAGAAATAGAAGGAGAGCGATTGGTCTGCTGTTCATTTGTCATGTTCATCCATGATCTTTCTTGTTTCGTCCACGAATAAAAAGTAATGCCGTATTTCACATCAAAAGCACAAAGAATAGAGTTGTAATGAAAAATCAACCCATCCTTGACTCTCGAACAGCATCCAAAATATCTGCGGTTGTTGCTTGTGTTTTTATTCCAGGAACATCAAACGGTGATGACTGTTTTTTCTTTTTTGCTGTTAATGAGAATAAGGCCCCATCTCTTCGGCGAATCTGAACTTCTTCTTTCTGAGCAAGCTTCAGCAGCTTAGAAAGGTTCTGACGTGCTTGTGAATACGTAAAAACTTGCATTGTTCACTCCAGTATTTCAATATTCATTTCGTTAGCAACTTGCATTATTCGTTTATCCAGAGTCATAAGTGGACAGGAAAAATCAAGGCTATCAAGCAACCCTACCCAAGCAAGAAGCCGTCGAGTCAGTGAGTTGAGGCGGGTAGAGTCGATCAGTCAGAGCCGCTGCATGGCGAATGCGCCAGCAGATACTGTTCCAACGCCTCTGTAACCACCTTGTTCAGATTTGAACCGCATTCCAGCGCATACATTGCAGCCCTGCGATGGAGGTCGCAGCCTGTCCGCACATTGAAGCTTCCTTTGAAAGGACGCTCCGGCTCCAGTTCTTCTTCCGCGCAGAGGGCCAGATAATCATCAACCGCCTCATGAAATGCCTGCCGCAGCCCGGCAACATCCGTGCCCTCATAGTTGATCAGGCTTTTTATGTATTCCAATTTTCCGTAAAAAATATGATCATCGTCACTGTAATGCACAGATCCCAAATATTCTTTATAACACATCATATCAAAACGTCTACCCAGGAAACCGCCGAACAAGCGCCGCCCGCACCAGCATATCCGTGATGTGCGCTGAGTCTCCTCGCTCAAGATCGCTGCGAATCCGCCGGACAATGGCAAGATGCTCCTCGTTCATTGAAGGCCGGGTGGCAGAGCGAATGCAGACCTGCCCGGCTGCTTCTGCTGTTACGTTACTCCTCATCCGTCCCGGCTTGATAGCCCTCAAGACGCTGCTGAAGCTTTTCAACAGCGACCTCATTCCAGTGCCTAAGACCGCTCAAGACCATGTCGTCCGGCAACGATTTTTTCCAGGAATGAACCGTTCCGAGCAGGGTGCAGTCAGCACCGAGCAGAATAAGTGTTCTGTGGAGTTCTGAAATAATTGTTCTGTCCATGGCTGTATACGCCCCGTCATTGTTTAATATTTAAGATTAACAGGTTATTTCTCCACCTCAAATCCGTATTTCTTCAATACCGCCTTGGCCTCCGGGCTGCTCATATACTCATACAAGGCCTTTGCCGAGGTGTTCTTCGCTCCGGCAGGCGTCAGGCCCAAGGGATAGGCCACCCGATCATAAAAATCATCCGGCACCGTAAACAGGATCTCCGCATTGCGGGCCGACAGGGCATCGGTCCGGTAGACAAAGGCTCCGTCCACCTCGCCCCGGTCCGCATAGAGCAATGCCTGTCGCACATCCTTGGCCATGACCAGCTTCCTTTGTTTTACCAGCAAAGCATACATTCCGGCATGTTCCAGGGCCTGTTTGGCATACTGCCCGGCCGGGGCACTCTGCGGACTGCTCAAGGCAATGCGCTCAAGATCGGCGAGGTTGTCCAGAGTCAGGGGTGCCGAGCGTTTTTCGCCGACAAAAACCAGCTTGTTATAGGCAAAGATGCGATCAGTCCCCAAAGCGATGAGTTTCTTTCCTACCAGATAATTCATCCATTCGGGATTGGCGGAAATATAGACATCGCCCGGTGCGCCCTGCTCAATCTGCTTGGCCAGGCTGCCGGAGGAGGCAAAGTTGGGTCGGACCTGCGCAGCAGGATGGGTCGCTGCAAAGTCGGTGATAATCTCTTTCAGGGCATCGGTCATGCTGGCGGCGGCAGAAAGATAAACCGTCTCTGCCGAAGCGGCAACCGTAAAAAACAGCAAGACAGGAACAATGATAAGGGTTTTGATTTTCATAGTTATTTTTTTATTGGGAGAGAACGTTTTTTATGCTCCTTGCCGTGGCCTGAAGCATAAA
>MTKS01000050.1 GCA_004028495.1 Candidatus Electrothrix marina | reverse complement strand
GAAAGGTTCAGTCCGGTTCAGGAGAAGGCCACTCGCTGAGGAACGACATAATGTTAACCGCCCCTCACCTCTGCACCTGAGTATGTCGTAATAACAGCCGACCCGGTCCGGGACGGCAAAAAAATACGGCGACGTTGTTCCTGCCTGTCACGCCTTAACCTCAGAGCCTTGGTGATTATCATTATCACCTGCGGCTTGCTTTTTCTTTCCGGCAAATCAGGCGAACAACCAGTCGTCTGAACGAATTTATTTCAGGTACCGACATCTCCTCTTCTGTCCTCAAGGGGACAAAGCTGCCGGACTGTCGGTAACCGTGAGAAGGAGCTTCTGTTATGCTGGAAATTCATCAAGCCGGAAATCTTGTGAAGCAGTTTGAAGCCTTGCGTAAGGGCGGGAAAAAAGAGCGGGATATTTTGCTGCGGGCGGAGACCATTATGACCCGTTTGCAACAGAATCCTCTGGATGAGAAAGCGGAATGCAGGCGCACGTATAACGGAGAATTCCGTTTGAAAGATTGCCGGAAATACAGCCTGTCCTGCGGATTCCGTTTGATCGGGCTGAAACGGGAAAACCGCCTGATCTTCACCTATATCGGCAGCCACGACGACTGTCAGCGCTGGATAGAGAATAACCGCTCATGTCTTGATGCAATAGAGTCTGTTCCTTTGTCCCCTGATTTTGTCGGGAGAGCAGCCGGTCAGGAGTCGGACAATGAAGCCGTGCATCAAGCCACGCATCATTTTTCTGAAGATGAATATGAGACGCAGCTCATGGAACAGGTTGACGAGCATCTGTTGCGTGAGGTTTTTCCGGCCTTTGCAAGGGAATCAGTCTGAGGTGTTTTTTTGATAGATTACTGTGGACAAGCAGTGTGTGACCAGAAGCCCGCTGTCCGTGAACTGTAACCCGGAGCACCTATGTCCGCCATTAAGCTTTTTTTATATGCTTTTCTTTGTGCCTTGCTGACCGCCTGCGCAGTACCGCCTCCTCCTGTTCAAGTACAGATGCCGGACCATCCCATCGACTATTTGCGTGAAATCAAACCGCTGCTGGATAAACGCTGCGTGGTCTGCCATTCCTGCTATAATTCTCCCTGCCAATTGAAGCTCAGTTCTTACGAAGGCCTGGACCGGGGCGCGAGCAAGGAGGCTGTGTATAATGCCGATCGTCTGCAGACGATGGATCCCACCCGGCTCTTTTTTGACGCCCGGACAACCGAAGAATGGCGGGATAAGGGGTTTTACACAGTAACGGAGAATACTGCTGAGGCCGGTTTGAATAATTCCATTCTTTTGCAGTTGCTTGCCCATAAGATGGAACATCCTGAGAGCAGCGGCGAGTATCAGCCCGAGGCGCAAGAATTGACCTGCGCTGACAGCGGGAATGAGTTGGGGAGTTATCTGGACAAACATCCTAACCGTGGAATGCCCTTTGGTTTTCCTCCGTTAAAGAAAGAGGAGTTTGCCTTGATTGCAGGGTGGCTGGCTCAGGGCGGGAAAGGGCCGACCCCGGAACAGCAGCAGGAGCTTGTTACTCCGAAAGCGGCGGATCAGACGCAGATAGCGCGTTGGGAAGCCTTTCTGAATATGGCTGATCCGAAGCACAGGATGACCTCTCGCTACCTCTATGAACATTATTTCCTTGCCCACATCAAGTTTGAGACTGATACCGACGAATATTATGAGCTGGTGCGGTCCAGGACACCGCCCGGTCGGGCCGTTGATCTGATAGCCACTGTACGGCCCTATGATGATCCGGAAACCGACACCTTTTTTTATCGTTTTCGAAAAATTCATTCCACCATTGTTCATAAGACCCATATGGTGGTCCGTTTTGATTGCCGGATGCTGGCCCGCTTCAAGGAATTATTTATTGCGCCGAAATGGCTGCAGGCACCTCATCCTGTCGGCTACGGGACTGAACTCGGTGCCAATCCCTTTGTTGCTTTTGAACAGATCCCTGCCGCCTCACGATACCGGTTCCTCCTGGATAATGCGCACTATATCATTATGACCTTTATTCGCGGACCGGTCTGCCGAGGGCAGGTTGCCCTTAATGTGATCCACGATCATTTCTGGGTTATGTTTCTTGACCCGGAATTTGATCTGAGCGTCAAGTATCCGGGCTTTCTCCGGATGAATCAGGATAATCTTATCATGCCCATTGAGCGGGGCTCTGAATTTTCCATCGGCAGGTTGCTCAATGATATGCTCAATAATAAATATCACCGGGCTTCGCTTAGGTATCTTCGTTCCAGGCAGGATTTTTATACAGCCAATTATGATAAGGGGCTGGGCTATGAGGCGATCTGGAAAGGGGAGCGAGTTAACGATGCGCCGCTGCTGACAGTGTATCGCCATTTTGACAGCGCATCCGTGCATCGGGGTGTCCTGGGCAGACTGCCCCGAACGCTTTGGGTTATTGATTATCCCTTGCTTGAGCGGATTTATTATTCTCTGGTTGCCGGCTTCGACGTATACGGCAATTTGGGCCATCAGGCAGCCGTTCGTCTGTATATGGATAAGTTGCGTCGGGAAGGGGAGCTTGGTTTTCTCAATTTTATGCCGAAGAAACAGCGGATGGAGATGCAGCGTTCCTGGTACCTCGGTGCGGAGAGCACCCTGCTTGATGCTGCGGCTCCCTTTTTGCCCGCCGCGATTTCTTTTGCCTCGGATGATCCGAAAAGAGAGTTTATCGAGCACATTATCGGCGAGGAAATCCCGGACTCGGCAGGAATACGCTTTGATCCGGTCAATTATCTCAAAGCTGACAGTGTCTATGCGCCTGTACCTGTTCGTTTGGAAACGGATCAGGAGATTCTGAGGGGATTTCGCTCGGTGACCGGGCCGGATTCCCCGCTGTTATCGTACTTCAACAGCTCTGATACCAATCTGGCGCTTGTACGCATAGAGCGGGATAACAGGCCGGATGTCTGTTTTACGATCGTGGTGAATCGCTGGCATGATAATGTCTCCTATTTTGCTATGATCCTTGAAAAAGAAGTGCTGGATTCCTCAAAGGACAGTATGGATATTCTGCCCGGTTTTGTCGGGTCGTATCCGAATTATTTTTTCAAGATCCATGAAAAAGACCTCCCTGATTTTTTGAGTCTGCTGTCCGGCAAAGAGAAGGTGAACAAGGTAAAGATTGACCGATTTGTCAGGTATGGTATCAACCGGGCTGACCCTCGATTTTGGCAGGAGTATGATTGGTTTCAGCAGCGTTTTTTTCAGGAACAACCGGTGGAGGCGGGATTTTTTGATTTGAACCGTTATTATCCGCCTGCGCGAATTCGGCAGTAGGAAATTCGGCAGTAGGAAATGCTGTCTTTTGCAGAGAGCTTCGGCTTTCCCCCTTTCTTTCTTGCGATATGATAGTCAGTTACGGTATTTGAAGTTTTTTTATTGCTTTTCAGGAGGTCGGCGTTAGAATGCAGGCCTTACGAGCATAATATAAATCGTATGCCGTATTCTGACCTCTGTCGCCCGGCGAGCTGTATTAAACTCTGTGTCGGGAAGGCTCAGACTGCACATCGTACATTGTCAGACCCGCCTTCAGGAGGCGGATGATTCATTTTTCAAAGGCGATTGATCGGGAAGATTGCTGACTCGCCTTTTTTTCTTAGTTTTTATCTCGTTATTCAATGGAGGATATGATGAGTTCATGCGGTTCATGTGAGAGTGAGGACCATTCAACGTGCCACTCTGCAGATGCACAAATTGCCCAGCAGGATATTGCCATTACCCGATCTCTTGGTAAAATCAGACATAAAATTTTGGTTATGAGCGGTAAAGGGGGCGTTGGGAAATCCACCGTTGCTGTGAATCTTGCTTTAGGACTTGCTAAAAAGGGGCATAAAGTCGGCCTGATGGATGTGGATCTGCACGGGCCTGATGTCTGCCGGATGCTTGATTTGAACGAACCCCTGGAGCTGCGTCAGTCAGCACATTCTTTGATCCCGCCGTTAATTTACAATGAGAATGTGAAAGTGGTTTCCCTGGAATACATGATGAAGGACAGGGATGAGGCTATTATCTGGCGCGGACCGCTGAAAATCCAGGCTATTCGTCAGTTTGTCGCTGATATGGACTGGGGTGAACTGGACTATCTTGTTATTGACGCTCCTCCGGGGACCGGTGATGAGCCTTTGTCCGTGGCGCAAACCGTTCCCAATGTGCAGGCCGTGGTTGTCACCACCCCGCAGGCTGTGGCTCTGGCTGATGTTCGTAAATCCATAAATTTTTGTAAAACCGTTGAAATGCCCATTATCGGGGTGGTTGAAAATATGTCCGGTTTTGTCTGCCCTCATTGTGAAGAAACTGTGGATATTTTCAGTTCCGGCGGCGGGGAAAAGACCGCCCGTGACTTTGAGCTGCCCTTTCTCGGCAGAGTACCTATGGACCCGAGAGTAGTTGTCGGCGGCGACAGCGGGAAACCCTATCTTTCATCTGATGAGAACAGTCCGGCTGTGCAGGCCTTTGCCGCTGTTGTGGAAGCTGTTGAGCGACGCCTGCCGATCAATAAGTCGGCAGAAGGGTTGAAAATCGCAACCGGCTTGCAGAACGCCGCTGTATCAACTGGCGGCTGTGCTTGCGGCGACGGCGGATGTAATCCGGATAAATGTGATTGCTGAGTCCAAGGGCGGCTGTTTATAAGAAGCTTTTTGCAACCTGATGCCGAACCGGAATCACCGGGACGGCTTCCGGTTGATACCCGATCCATCTGAACTGAAGAGAGCAGGTCCGTTACTATGAGAATACAACAGCTGACAGTCGGTATGATGAGCGTTTGCTGCTATATTATTTCCTGTGAAAAGACAGGCAAGGCGGCAGTTATTGATCCGGGCGGAGATGAAGAAAAAATTCTCGCTGCCTGCAAAGAGCATAATCTGGATGTGATATACATCATCAATACCCACGGTCATCCTGATCATGTCTGCTGTAACGGGCCTATTCAGCAGGCCACAGGGGCGCAGATTCTCATGCATCGGTCCGATGCCGAGTTCTTTAGCACCGCAGACGCAAAGAGCTATTTTTCCATGCTCGGGTTGCCTGAATCGCCTCCGGCAGATATTTTGATTGAAAACGATGAAAAGATCACCGTCGGTGAGGAAATCTTAACCGTGATCCATACTCCGGGCCATACTCCGGGCGGGGTATGCCTCTATAATAAGCCGAATTGCTTTACCGGCGATACCCTCTTTGTCGGAGGGGTCGGGCGTACCGATTTTCCGGGCGGTTCCATGCCGCAGCTTTCTCAGTCCATCCGGGAACGCCTGCTGACCCTGCCGCCGGAAACGGTTGTCTGGCCCGGGCACGGCTATGGCGGTTTTCAATCGACTATCGGGGATGAGGCTGAAGGGAATCCTTATTTTTGACCCCGGGTACCTCCGAGAAATTATTTTCAACAGATAAAATCTATATGAGGCGGTTGTTATGAATTGGCAGGAAGTCTGTGAACATCCGAGGCTGAAAAATCTGCCGTTTAAGATTGAGCTTGATGAAGATGGAAAAATACTCATGACTCCGGTGAAAGTCTCTCATTCAGCCTTTCAGGGTGAGCTGGAATTTCTCTTGCGATCTTTGCTCCAAACAGGAAAGACTTTGCCGGAATGCGCTGTTGCCACCGGAAAGGGAACAAAGGTGGCTGATGTAGCTTGGGCTTCGGATGCGGTTTTTTCAATAATAAAAAATGAGATAGAGTGTTCGGTTTGCCCGGAAATCTGCGTTGAGGTCTTTTCTTCCAGCAATACACATAAGGAAATGAATGAAAAAAGAATGCTTTATTTTGAACAGGGGGCGTTGGAATTCTGGCTTTGTACGGAGCAGGGTAATATGAGTTTTTTTGACCGCAAAGGAGAGCTGAAGCGATCCGGCTTGGTTCCTGATTTTCCCTTATGTATTGAATTGTAAATATGTGTTGTTAATGTCGGTGGGTTCAAGGTGACGTATGAGGAGTATGGCGGAGATTCAATCGCTGATATTTCTCCGGGCAGACTTCCCGATACTTTGACGATAGAAAAAATTCTGACAGGCAACTCGGCTCCGAGAAATTATTTTCTTCTGAAATATTTGGATAATATGAAGTTTATCGACGGCCTCGGTCGCGGTGTGCCCATGATGAGAAGGGAAATGGGGGAACGGCTGCGCTATCAGGAAGAAGGAGAAATACTTCGTCTCATTCTTGATTTTGAAACGCCTTTAGCACGCGGAATAAGGGGTGGAGATAGAGTGTATATATATCATTCTGTTGTGAAACCGTAGAAAATGCAGCGGCAGAGGGGATTTCTATGAGTCCGATAATAACTTCCATAGCCGGATTGGCAGCTACCCTGACCGGGGCCTGCGCGATGCTCCTGATGTTGGAACTGCGGGGCAATCCCAGAAAAGACAGCAAGGCCAATCAGCGTCTGATTAGGGCGCATAAGGTGACAGGGTATATCTTTATCGTCTTTTTTATTGTCATCTTTGCAGTAATGCTTTCCAAGGCCGGAACCTATCAGGAAGAATTTTCATCAAGGACTATCCTTCATATTTCGCTGGCGCTTCTGGTTATCCCGCTTCTTTTATTTAAAATCCTTATTATTCGGCGTTTCAGGCGTTTTGAAAAGCAGATTCCGGGTATCGGTCTGGCCGTATTCCTTGCACTTTTTCTGCTTAACAGTATGACAGCCGGGTATTATTTTCTTCATGAGAGCGATATTGACAGGCCGTCCTTATCCGAAGAAGATGCAGCTGTGCTGGATGAGAAAAAAGGACAAAAACTGGTGGCGCAAAAATGTGGAAAATGCCATGCCTTAGAGCGGATTTTCAAGGCCCTTAAGACTGATCAGGGTTGGACAGAGATCGTCAATCGTATGATATCCTTTGACACACCTAATATCAGTGAATCCCAAGGTAAACAGATTGTTAATTATCTTATCATTCAACAGAAACGGCGGGAGAAATTAGCTGCCGAAGCTTCAGGGGCTTCGGTAAAGATCGGGAGGAACATGGTTGAGCAGAAATGTTCCTTTTGCCACGGGCTTGATAGACTTTACATGGTGAATAAAACGCGTGAGGAATGGGTACGGACCGTGGAAAATATGATTGGTTATTCCGAACAGGCGGATTTTTTGAGTCCACATGAAAAAGAAGCTGTTATCGAATTTCTGTCCAGCCTGAGTTCCTCCCGGTCGGAGGGTGCCAAATGATCGGGGATCAGATGACAAAAGACAGTGCTTCAGCTCCGAATCCATTTTAAAACAGTTTCTAATAATGTGAATCGCACATAACCTGAAAGCAGAGAAAAAGGAGGATGTTGTTATGAACAGCTGGAAAAATTATGCAAAATCTGTCTTCGGTGCTGTACTGTTTGCTTCCCTTTTGGTGGCTGCTCCTTTGTCCCTTGCAACAGCGGAAGAGACTGCCGAGTCAGGCGATACAGCAGCAAAAGCCCTGGTCGAAAAAAAATGCTCCGTTTGCCACAGTATAGATAGGGCGTACGGGGCAAGCAAGAATCATTCGGAGTGGGTGCAGACCGTAGAAAAGATGATGCGCTATTCAGACCGGATGGATTTTTTGAATCAGAAGGAAAAAGAGATTGTTATTGATTTTTTGGCCAATCGGAAGAGTTCGCAGGCCGACAGTGAAAAATAAGCAGAAATATTTATGCGTGAAATAATCCTCGGAACCGCCGGTCATGTCGATCACGGCAAAACAAGTCTGATCCGCGCCTTGACCGGCATTGAAACCGACCGGTTACAGGAAGAAAAAAAGCGGGGTATCACCATTGAGCTGGGTTTCGCCTATATTGACCTCGTCTGCGGGCATCGCCTGGGCATTGTTGATGTGCCGGGCCATGAAAAATTTGTCCGCAATATGGTAGCCGGAGCCGCAGGCATGGACATGGTGGCCTTTATCGTGGCGGCGGACGAGGGAATCATGCCCCAGACCAGGGAGCATTTTGACATCTGCAAACTGCTCGGGGTGAAAGACGGCCTGATTATCCTGACCAAAAAAGATATGGTCGAGGAAGAATGGTTGGAGATGGTGGAGGAAGAGGTTAGAGAATTTTTTGCAGACAGTTTTCTGGAAGAATCCCCGATTCTGCCGGTATCCTCCACCACCGGCGAGGGTATCGAGGCTGTGAAAGCGGTGCTGGATGAAAAAGTTCGCAAAATCAATTTCCAGGAGGAATTCGGGCCCTTTCGTTTAGCTGTGGATC
>MTKS01000049.1 GCA_004028495.1 Candidatus Electrothrix marina | reverse complement strand
CCTGACCCGCCTTTCCCGGCGTGACACCGGCCACCACTCTGGTGCCGTATTCGAGACATTGCAGGGCATGGAACTGTCCTTCTTTGCCGGTGATTCCCTGAACAAGGAGTCGGGTGTCCCGGTTGATAAAAATACTCATAGGTTGGGTATCCGTTTCCTTGTCCTTAATTTATATCGCGGACACATCGTACATAATTCATCATATAACGGACATCTCCCTGAGGTCCCATGTAGTCGGGAAAATCACCGGAATCACCGGACTTGGGATCACTGCGCTGCGCTCCGGCACCGTGGACATCATACAGCACATAGTCTGGTTCCATCTTACCTTGGGCTTCGCCAAAGGCGATATACACCGCCTTGTCATAGACTACAGGGGCATAACTGTCAATATGCGTGGTTCCGGTCCAGAAATACGGATATTGCGATTTCCCGTCCGGGTCCTCAATCTCCGTTGTGAAAAACAGCGGATCAATCGCGGCAGAGCCGGTTACATCCGGTGAACGGGTATAATCCACAATACTCTGCAGCTCTTTGGCATTGGGGAGCCGCCAATCATCATGTCCGGCCAGTTCAAGCCCTTCGGCATAGGCAAGTGCATTTTCCCAGTCGCGTGCCGTCCCGTCATCCGCCTGCTGCCACATCAGTCCCGTGGCCAAGTCGGAAACCGTACCGTTCTCGTTGTCCACAAAATTATTTGTTCCGTAGTCGGTATTGCCGCGCACAAAACGAAAATACGCAGTGCCTTCGCTGGCGGTATTCGCAGGCGGATTATATTTCGGGTACCCTTTGATCCGACCGTCAATAAAATTAACGCCGAACACGGTTGCATCTCCGCCCATAGTCGTGCCCACATACTCGGTGGCCGACCAGGTCTGGGCATCTATAATCCGTTCTTCAGTGTTTGCCGTGTCGCCAAAGGGCTGAATAAAATAATCGGTATCGATAAACAGGGTATAAGTATCCGGATCGTTGCCGTCTCCCTTAGCTCCGGTGAAGAGAATCAAAGAGTACAGTTCTTTGATGGTGGGCAGCCGCCAATCGGTGTGCCCGCCGAGGCTTAAACTTGAGGGCTGGGCATTGGCGTCGGACCAAGTCATTTTTGAACCCATGTCCTGCTGCCACATCAGACCGGTGACATTATCGGTCACAGTTCCGTCGCCGTTATCCGTATACGAGGGCTGATTGCCGTTGCAGTGGGCATCCTGGCCGTAAAAGGCTTCACCGGTCGCCGGTGCGGAGGTCAGGAGAGAGTTATTACTGTAATAAGTACTGACTCCTGTATCCACAATCGGATAGTTCAGTGTTGTTTCTGTTGCTGACAAACCGTTCAGGAGCAGCAGGGAGAGCGCACTCTGCACAGCCGCAGCTTCGGAGTTTCCTGCTGCTTCAGAATTTCTCACCCCGAATCCACCGGTTGTCAGCAACAATCCTGTCAGTAACAGCCCTGTTGCGACCTGCTTGATACACCTCCTCATCTTTCTCCTTATCTTGCTGAGTTATTGAGTCTACTCGGGGTCAACCCCAATGTTTGTCTGTGTGCCGAGGTGATTCTGCCGCTGTTGTCGTGGACATAGCTGCGCACAGAGCTGTCCGGGCGGGTGACGTAGTCCAGACGGTTGTTACCGTTTACGGTCACGTATTCGGTGCGGTCGCCTGATCTCCCTTCTCTTGAAAATCAATTGAGTCCGACCCTATTGATTCCTATCCGTTTTTTTTATTATAATTTTTCTTTCAAAAAAATACACGATAAGAACAAAACCAATAATTAAGAAAAACTGAGGCCAGTCATTCAGCCATTTTAACACGAAGGAATTATGTGGGAATATATACTTTGCCAGAAACAAGACGCCCGTTACAGCAAGCCCAACTATAGCTAATATATAATGTTTACAAGAAACTTTCATATTCTCCACCACCATTAATTGCAAGGCACCGGGTGAAACCAGTCATATATACTTCCTCCCATGGGTTGTCCAAATAAATCTTCCCACAATTTATTAAATCCTGTACCCATTAAATATCCACCTCCTCCTGATAACATAGCTGGCAGAGTTACGTATCCCTGACCAGCGAGTACAGTCCCAAGAACACCTAATTGATAACCGCCTTGCATTTGCATGGCATCCTCTACCATGCCTATCTTTCCCAAAAGATTCGGTCCGGCACCAGTTGCCTCAAGTCCCGTTGCTATTGCACCATCAACCATCATCCCTCCGATAACCGCTCCGTCATTAATAGGGGCAACCTTTTGAGCAGCCTTTATAATTTGTGTTACGAGCAATCCATCCGGATCAATCCAATTCACCGGTTCCCCACCCACATAAGCATACAAATTCAACCCACCAGCAAGTCCTATAGGATCAGGAGTCAGATATCTGCCCGTATCAGGATCATAATACCGGTTCCAATTATAATGCAGTCCGGTTTCCGCATCAAAATACTGGCCCGGAAAGCGGATATTATTGCTGACGGTTTCGGTGAGAACCTGCGCTTTACCGAAAGGCAGGAAGGCTGCCTTCCAGACCACGGTTCCCGCTGAATCCACAATCTGCTGCGGCGTACCGAGGTGATCGCTGATAACGTAATACACTCCTGCCTGCGTGCCGTGCAGTTTGACTGCAACAAGGTTGCCGTTTTGGTAAATATAATCCCGAAGCACGGTGCCGTCGCCAGCGGTTTCAGCGATCAGGCGGCCTTGGAGGTCGTAGTGAAAATGAGTGGTTGTGCCGGAGGCGGTTTTCTTGACCCGTCTGCCAAAGGGATCATAGGCGTAGCTGTACACTCCGTCCGAGGTGATTCTATCGCTGCTGTCGTGGACATAGCTGCACACGGAGCAATAATATTCATGGGTCGAATTAGTAAGGGGGGGCTGACTCTCTCTTCTTTTTCGAGCTTCTTTGTGCAATATGAACTTCAATTCCCGCAGCAATTCCCATTAACACAAAAAAAATAAATACCCCGTAGAATCCTGTTGAGTATTGCACAAGGATGTGTTTTTCAGGAAAAATATGCTTCAAAAGCAAGAAGCCAACCAGTATACAAACCCAAAATATTGCACGAACAACATCAATAAGCGGTACGTTATTGTTTCTCATTAGTCACAAGGATCCGTTGTATGTAGCCAGTCATATATATCTCCACCCAGTGATTGGCCTCTGTATCGTTTATAAAAATTGTTAAAAGCGAAGCCTAATTCTGCTCCCCCCAGTCCCGCTAAAACCAAAGGCACCGCAGAAGGAACAGATGAATAAGCTGCAATACCTGAGCCTAGTCCTATTGATTGTGCACCGCCAATAGCCTGAAGACCGTCACTAGTATAGCCTATGGCGTTGGGAAGGTCTATACCTCCAGCAGCTTCAATCCCCACCCCAATAGCTGAGTCAGCAGCTTTTCCTACGATAGCAGACTCTTGAGCGGTTTTTCCTGCTATTTTTCCAGCAACTTTGGCTATTCCACTTCCGAGAAAAAGCCCTGTTGGATCCAGCCCATTAACCGGATCACCCGCAACATAAGCATACAAATTCAGCCCACCATCAAGTCCAATCGGATCAGGCGTAAGGTACCTCCCGGTATCAGGATCATAATACCGGTTCCAATTATAATGCAGTCCGGTTTCCGCATCAAAATACTGGCCCGGAAAGCGGATATTATTGCTGACGGTTTCGGTGAGAACCTGCGCTTTACCGAAAGGCAGGAAGGCTGCCTTCCAGACCACGGTTCCCGCTGAATCCACAATCTGCTGCGGCGTACCGAGGTGGTCGCTGATGACATAATACACCCCGGCCTGCGTGCCGTACAGTTTCAGTGCAACGAGGTTGCCGTTTTGGTAGATATAATCCCGGAACGGAGTGCCGTCACCGGCGGTTTCAGCGATCAGGCGGCCCTGGAGGTTGTAGTGAAAATGGGTGGTTGTGCCGGAGACGTTTTTTTTTACGCCAAACATGAAGCCCTTCTCTTAAAAAATCAATCGAGTCCGACCCCATTGATTCTGGAAGGGTTGATTTCAAAGCACTCCCCCCGGCCTGCGCCCGGGGCCAAACATCCAAATAACAACAATATAAACGTTTTATTACTTAGAAGAAGCATAAAGCTAAACGGTGGTCAACTTCCTCTTAGCGACTAGAATCAAACTATTTTTTAATATTTCATTGCCTTATGCGGTTTTTCAGGCTGCTTTCATTTTCTTTGTTGGAAGTTACTTTACAGTGAAAACCATTGTGCATGTTATCAAACAAAAACACACAAATATCCAGCAACTCTTTAAATTTCTGTTCGTTGTCGGTTTTCCGACTCCATGGCTCAATCTGAGCGACACATTCGTCTTTTAATAAAAAAATTTCAGTTTGCCATTCAGCACCAATGGTGAACCAGTATTTCTCAAAAATGTTTTTAAGAAGAAGGCTATCACGGCATTCGATTAGAGCAAATTTCTCCTCATCCACTGCATCTTCGTCAATGACTTTCCACTGGTGGTAGTGGCAAATAATATTATTCGCATAGTTTTGAGTATGTGAATATAAATCAAGAAATTCCAATATATTGAAATGGATTCCACTAACTCTCACCACAGGCTTGTAATTTGAAAGAAAACCACACAGAATATTCCAATATTTTTCAGACACGATGCGTTGTATGTTTTTGCTAACCTCAAGATTTTCATCTGGATCCAAATAATCATCCTGATACTTGAGAAGTATATCACATTGCACATGCGGCTCATTATCCACATGTGCAATCTTAGTTTCAATATCCAACGATATATCTTTATCGCTCATATCTTTCCGAAAAAATTTAAGGTATAGCAGGCACACCAATAGGCACACCTGAAAAGCCAGGGATTGGAATTATTGGAGGAGGTGGCAAGGCATCATTCAAACCATCCAATGCATCATTAACTGCCTCCATTCCCTCTAACAAGCCCAAATCAAAACCAACATTACCAGTTACGGAGAAAGCTTGATTGGCAGCATCAATAACATCTTGAGGAACATCTTCATCATCACCGGTACATTTACCTTTTCCATGCTCCTTTTGTTCACCAGTCTCGGGATCCACTTTTCTAGGTACTTCTTTACCCTTGTGTCTATAATGGTCATGACGATAGTCTTTAGCATGGTGTGGCTGATCACGTCGAACTTCCCACCTCTTTTTACCTGGCACAGGATACCATCTACTCAATCCAAATGGATCAATCCAGTTAACCGGATCATTTTGAACATAAGCAAACAGATTCAACCCACCAGCAAGCCCAATGGGATCAGGAGTCAGGTATCTGCCCGTATCAGGATCATAATACCGATTCCAATTATAATGCAGTCCGGTTTCCGTATCAAAATACTGGCCCGGAAAGCGGATATTATTGGTGATGGTTTCGGTGAGAACCTGTGCTTTACCGAAAGGCAGGAATGCGGCTTTCCAGACCACGGTGCCTGTCGCATCCACAATCTGCTGCGGTGTGCCGAGGTGGTCGCTGATAACGTAATACACCCCGGCCTGTGTACCGTGCAGTTTCAGTGCAACGAGGTTGTCGTTCTGGTAGATATAATCCCGAAGCACGGTGCCGTCACCGGCGGTTTCGGCGATCAGGCGGCCTTGGAGGTCGTAGTGAAAATGAGTGGTTGTGCCGGAGACGGTCTTTTTACGCCAGACATGAAGCCTTTCTTTTAAAAATCAATCGAGTCCGACCCCCATTGATTCCCTGCTGTCCCCCTTTCTCCCCCGGGTTCAAAGGCCCGTTGTATATATTCCTGAGAATTTATCCCATGCTTTGCAGAAACATCGTGATTTATTGCCAAGAAAACGACTAACCTTGCCAAAATCGAAAGTCCCACCAGATGCATAATTTTGAAGGTTCTCCAATAAACAGGTTGCAACGGCATCTTTCGTGTGGTCATCTCCTTGCACAAGAGCGTCTTCAATAAGCTCAAAAATCCGGGAAAGCAACTTATCATCGAACCGATGAAGTTCGTCCCGAATAACATCCCCCATTGCCCCCACTAAAATACAAACTGGTACCGGAGGGTCATCTGCCCATTCTTTATAAACCTCATTAGCAGCATGTTTAAACTCTTGATCAATCAAAGATAACTTGGAAACAAAGTTCAAGGGAGTCATTGTCAATTTCCTCCCAACGCGTTTTGCATATCACGAATTACATTCTCGGCTGCCGCTCGGTCCCCAGAGCTGGCAGTCGGATTCTTATTCAACCATCGCTGTAGTGCCCTAACGGAATCTTGAGCTTTCTGACTATGAAAACGTCCGCCTACTGGACTGCCTGTTGCTAATTCGTGGCGAACTGCATCCGCAGTGCTGCCGCTGCCTACCTTTGCATTCGGTCGATATATTTTGTCTAATAGTCCCGTTAATTCAGAATCCGTTGTATGAGGTTTTGACATTTGTTGGCGTAAACCGTTTACATATTTTTCATGAAGTGCTCGGTTAGCCGCTCCACTCTTTGAGGCACATTTCGAGAATATTTTCCCTGCAATTTTCCCCCCTGCATATCCGATTGCACCTCCCGCCACAGCCTCTGTCGCAATGCCCGCAGCCCCGTTGGAGGCATATGTCTCATCATCGACCGCCGGGGCATTTGCAATATCTGGGTTCGTTGCAACCAGAACAGCTGCTGCGATTATCATGCCGGTTATTGCAAAATTTCCTTCTGGATCAATGTAGTTAACCGGATCACCCGCAACATAAGCAAACAGATTCAACCCTCCCGTAAGCCCAATGGGATCAGGCGTAAGATACCGCCCGGTATCAGGATCATAATACCGATTCCAGTTATAATGCAGCCCGGTTTCAGCATCAAAATACTGGCCTGGAAAGCGGATATTATTGGTTATGGTTTCGCTGAGAACCTGCGCTTTACCGAAAGGCAAGAATGCTGCTTTCCAGACCACGGTGCCTGTCGCATCCACAATCTGCTGCGGCGTGCCGAGGTGGTCGCTGATAACGTAATACACTCCTGCCTGCGTGCCGTGCAGTTTCAGTGCAACGAGGTTGTCGTTCTGGTAGATATAATCCCGAAGCACGGTGCCGTCACCGGCGGTTTCAGCGATCAGGCGGCCTTGGAGGTCGTAGTGGAAATGGGTGGTTGTGCCGGAGACGGTTTTCTTGACCCGTCTGCCAAAGGGATCATAGGCATATTCAGCCAACGTCGTTGCGCCCTGTTCGACTTTGATGAGTCTGTCCAGTGGGTTGTAACTGTACGTGTATATTCCGTCCGAGGTGATTCTGCCGCTGTTGTCATGAACATAGCTGCGCACGGAGCTGTCCGGTCGGGTGACGTAGTTCAGGCGGTTGTTGCCGTTCACGGTCACGTATTCGGTGCGGCCTCGGGTAATCTCCGGTTCCGTGATACCGTCAATGGATTTTACGCTGCCGTCAGCATAATATTCATACTGATAATCAAGCACCTGCGCATTGATCCGGCTGATGCGGAAATAGCCGTCCGCATAGCTGCGGTCCACGGTGAGCAGGTTGTTGCCGAAAACAAAATTCTCTTCCGGCCCAAAGGGAAGATAGCTCAGGTTTTGCGTCGCAGTTTGTCCGTCGATCAGAATGCCGGAGATATCGCCGTTGTCATACCGTTGCACCGTGACCTGCGTGCCGGTGGGATAGGTGATGCCGGTGATTTCATTGCGGTCATTGTACGCATACACGGTCTGATAGGCAATACCGTCCGTTGTTCTGCTTTCACGGGTGACATTGCCGAGGGCGTTGTACTGCCAGGATATCCCGCCGCCAGCATCGGTGAGAGAAGTCAGACGGCCTTTGCCGTGCAGGGCCGCAGCTTCGTCATAAGTAAAGGTGAGATTCTCCGCTGTATCCGGTGGGCTGAAGGAAACCGTAAGGGGGCGGTTCAGGGCATCGTAGGTGTACTGCACCGTTGTGCCCTCCGCATCAATGCGCGAGGTCAGATTGCCGGCTGCATCGTAATCGTAGGACGTTGCACCGCTGTCCTGTGAAGCCCGGTTCCGCAGACCGCTGAAATCGTCATGGGTGTAGGTTGTGATCGTGTTTTCCGGGTCGATGGTCTGGGCCGGATTATTCGAAGTATCCCATGCATACAGGGCAATGCCGGTATCAGGCCTGGTCTCCTGTGTGAGCCGGTTCAGGGCATCATAGAGAAATTCTGTTGTTCTATCCAGCGCGTCAGTCAGAGCAGTGAGGTTGCCGTTGTCGTCAGTCTCCCGCAGGATAAAGGTTCCGTCCGGGTTGATACTTTTGCGCAGCCGGTTGAAAGCATCATACTCATAGGTCAGAGACCGTTTCAGCACCCCACCGGGATCATGATGCTCTTCCGAGAGCAGGTTGCCTTCGCTGTCATAAGAGAATTCCAACGTATTGCCGAGCTGATCTTCAAGCGTTTCCAGTAAA
>MTKS01000048.1 GCA_004028495.1 Candidatus Electrothrix marina | reverse complement strand
TCAGGCCCCCCCTTACCCACATAATGAGCCACAGCCGCCGCAGAGCATCGTATTCCATCCGATGGCTGAAGCCCCGGCTGTCCCAGGTGCGGATAGGGTTACCGCCGATATCATTTAAGAGCCAGCGTTCGCCAGCCTCCATGCTCGCCTGCTGGATAACCGTTCCCAACATATCGTACGCATAGCGCATCACGATCCGGCCCTTGGCATCTGTCACGGATCGCTGGTTGCCCTCAATATCCAGCTCGACTCGGGTTTCCGGCTTTTCTTCTGTGTTGTGAAGGTCGTGATCAGGACAGACAACCCGGTTATGGGCAATGGTGAGAAAGGGCCTGCCCAGGCTGTCAAGATGGGCTGTGGTCGGGGTATCGGCATGGGCCTCAGCCTTTTCAGCCGCAACCCGTTCAGGTGTCCCTGCTGCCTCGGAAATACGTTGAGCATGCCAAGTCTGCCAATCTGTTGGCTCTGTCTTGAAATACTCAGCCACATAACCGTTGATGTCCATGTCAGTACGCGGATCGCCGGTCTGCTCCAGCGGAACAATCTTACTGGGGGCCACAGTATCGTTGACATCGTAGCTGGTCTGCTGCCAAGCATCAAAGACCACCTTTTCATAGGTATGATTGGGATGCAGGGTGGCGATGACCCGGCCCAGAGGATCATAAAAGAGCACCGGCGTGACCCCGGTGTCGGTCATCTCCGGTTCGTCTTCATAGAGATGGGTGGAGCTGAAAAAGGGTTCATACTGCTTGACCGGCTTGCCCTTATTATTGTAGACAATACGCCCGGTGCCCACCCAGCGGGATTCTGTGTGCTCCCGGATCGGTTCTTCGTTTGCTTCATTCCGCTCAAGTACACCTGGAGTATAGGGAGTTGCGGGATTCTGTGCTGCCCGTTTAGGTGCCTCGCCCGGCTCGGCCTGGACCTTGGTCTGCAATTCCCGCCCGAATCCGTCCGAATAGAGATAGGCTTCCTGCCAGGGCGTATCTTCTGTCTTATGCTGTTCCCGGCTGAGGGTGCGGACGAAGTTGGGCTTTTCATGTTCCTTCCAGGCAAACAGCTCGTATTCCATCCGGGTGGTGGGATTTTCCAAGGTGTCGCCGATCTGTTCCGGGTCGGTTTCACCCGCCTTGCCCATGACTGCCGTCGCGACCACCAAGCCCAGAGGATCAAAGGCCAGGGCGGTGCGGTTGCCGTTGGGACCGATCATCGCTTTGGGCTGGAGCACCCGAAAATCGTTCTCCGCTTGGGCCGTATTGCCCAAGGCATCGGTTGTCCGGCAGGGCAGGAGCCAATGATCAAATTCCACAATCGTTTCATGACCAAAGGGATCACGATGGCGCACCGGGGTGAAAAAGGATTGGCAGGCCGCAGTCAACTCTGTTGCCGGATCGTCATCAGGAGAAAAGAAAACCCGACCGGTGGGAATCCACCAGCGGCCATCGTTGTCCAGATCCACATAGCCGCCCCGGTCACTCTCCGCAGCTGGCGAAGCATCTGCGTTCAGCAGAGCTGTAAGATCGTTCGGCAGGAGTTCTTCCGCTGATTCTCCGTCAGGCAGCTCTTGCGCATAGGGGCGCTGAAAGACCTGGCTCAAATGTTCCGAGGTAAAGGCCAGTTTATAGGACTCGCCGGGCAGGGCCAAAGAGTCGAATTCACCCAAGGGGAGGAGGGTTGAGAGGTCGTTCTTGCGATAGAGGGTGCGAACCTGTTCTATGAGCCGTTTTTGCGAAGTACCGGCAGGATCAGAATCTGGAATTTCATGGTAGGCCAGTTTCCCCAAAACAGATGGTTCATCTTCACCGGGCAGGGAAACAAAGTCACTCAGCTGGAAACGCTTACCCTCGCCCTCCTTGGGTGTTAATCCGGTCACTTCATAGGTACGACTTTCACAGGGTAAGGGAGTGCGATAGTCGGAGATACTGCTGATCGTGATGTCTGCGGCCTCACCTGGGTCCAGCTCCTTATTCTCTGTGAAATCATTTTCAGTCAGGGTTATGTGGGGTTGGATTTGCTTTGCCTGATCTTCTGGATCAAGTTTCGCCAAGGCCGGATTATCGACCACAGTCGTTACCCCTTCACTGTCCGTTATCTGAATCTTCTGCCTGCGCCCATACCCCACAGCCGCCTCTTTTCGCACATTGCCGAACTCATCCACCTCCAGGGTCAAGGCATGGCTGATACGGGGATCAGCCAGATCACGCTCGTAATGGAAGCTGATGGCCTCGCGGGGATGGGTAAAAAAGACCCCGTGCGGGTTATCGCCCCTGCTTTGCAAGAGCTGGACAGTGAAATTCTGCTCCGTGACTGTATAAGGATGCTCTGCCTTGTCGCTGCCATCCAAGGCATAGGCCTCCTGGCGGAGCATGGCACCTTTGAGAGAGCGACAGGCCTCGCGGGCCTCTTCCACGCTCAACCCCGATGGCAGGACGGTGTCCGGGAGCAGTTGATTTTCCATAAAGGCGGCGAGTTCTCCCTCGTAATCCTCTGCTGTCCCCGGCTGCGGGGCACCATAGTATTCCCGCGCATACTGCTGACTGACCCGGTCCCGCTCCAGCCAGACACCGGTATGGAACCAGGTTTTGGTATGGACCGGCGGCAGCTGAAAGGCAGGATCAAGATTGGTCGCCTCCAACCCGGCCTCCTGCAAGGCCCCGAATTCCTCAGTGTCCCATTGCTCCACCATGCCGAAGCCCCGGAACTCCCGTTCCAGGCCGTCAAAAAAGCCGTGGTGATAGGCAGAACGGCTGGAAAAGCGATTGCCGCTGATCTGATCCAGGGTCTCTACCCGCTCCACCACATGGACGGGAAAGGGTAATTTGCTGATCCACGGTCTACCCTCGTATTTATCCTGCAAATAGAACTTGGTTGAGGGGGCATACTCAACGCAGGTTTCAGCACCCATGTTGTTGACCGTCCTCACCAGCAGATGGGGCTTTTGCCCGCCCATCAGGTTGACGTAACGCATCTGGCGGCCTGCATTGCCGGGCAGTGGCGATGCCCAAGTGAGGCAGGCTGTGCCGTTGCCCAGCAGGTCGGTAACGTTGACGCTGGCCAGATTATCGATAGGGGGAAAGGCGGCCAGGGTCTGTGGCGCAGCCCAGCTATTGCCGGACTGGTTAAAATAAATGCGCACCCCTTCGGCATGGAGGTAGATGATATCCGTGGTGCCGCTGCCGTCGATATCGGCCAGACGGATGCGCTGCTGGTTGAACTGATCCGGGTGATCGAACAGAGGGGCATTATCCATCGTCACCTTGGCCCCAAAACGGCCATGCCCCAGGTTGGGCCAGTAACAGACCTCGCTGTTGCGGATGCGGGCCAAATCGGTGAGACCGTCACCACTAAGGTCGGCCAGATAGATGGAGTCAGTGCCGTCGGCAAAGATCAGGCGTGGACCTTTTTCTTCATCAAGGGCTTGTGCGACCCGGCGGGCTGGGCCGAAGCCTTCCTCGCCAAGGGAGGGATACCAGACCAAAGCATCATCCTCGGTGATCAGGATGTCCGCATGGCCGTCCCCATCCAGATCCACGAAACGCAGGTTGGGATCACGGCTGCTGCGGTTGAGGCGGGAGGTGAAGGGGCGGAAGCTGCTCCAGCCTTCGGCCTCGTCGTGCTCGTACAGACCCGGCGCAGGTCCGTCCAGCACTGCCAAATCCGGCAGTCCATCTCCAGCCAGATCCATGAACTGCGCTCCGGCGGCAAGAGACAGATTGGGTTTGATGGGCACCTGTTCCAAGGGGGAAAAGAGCACCGGTTTTTCTTCTCTTGCTCCGAAACGCTGCCTGTATTTCTTACTCATGGAGCTGAGGTTGCGTTTATAGAACCAAGCCCCGGCCTGCTCGCTCAGAATGCCGGGAATGCCCTCGCCGTGCAGATCGGTCCACTGGTAGGCCGCACCGTCAACACCGATAGGCAAATTTTCCAGATTGGCCGGATCAATCTCCTTCACTTTATCCTGGACAAGCGGTCGGCTATACTCGAATTCTAACGGTGGCAGGCTTTTTTTGCTGTAGCCGTTGCCATCAGGTTGATAGCCGGTCTGGATCACCGAGTCCAGAAAGCTATAGATCGGGTTATTGGGATTCTCTTCCCCCTCCTTGGTTTGATATTTGAAATCCGTGGAGCGGACTAAGCCGTCGTAACCGTCTTCCCCAGGGATATGATGAAACATCAGCACTCGTTGACAGAGGCGATAGGTACGGACCTCAAACCCGGCTCGGTAGGAGGAAAAGGGATCAGGGCGGCAAGGCCAAGGATTGATTTCTCCCTCACCCGGTGTTGGATTGATCAGATGATGCTCACCGTAATCAAAGACCGCCTCGAACATCCATTTTGTATCCTGGAGCTGCTCGGTGGGTAAATCAGTGAGCAGCAAGGGGCGTTTTCCTGCTGAATTAAGCAGAGGTAGGGTGTTGCCGTAGTGGATATATTTGAGATAGCGATTGGCCGTTCGTGCGGGATCGTCCTGCTCCCCCCGATTATGTTCATGGGCTTGCCTGCGGTCAACACCCTCGCTGTCCTCAGCCTTGTACTCGTAGATGACCGCATTGCCCCGGTCATCACGGGTTTCGGCGATGAGCCAAGAAAAGATTCGGCCCGGATCAGCAGGATCACAGATGCGTGATTCGCTGTCCGGGCCGTAGATGGTCAGGATGTTGTCTTTGGAGATGGAGCGCCAGTGGACATCTGGCTGTTGCTTATGCTCCGCATCGTCGCCTACCACAACTCTGGTCCAGCGTTCAATGCGGGCAAACAACCCCTCAATGCGAGGGCGAAAGGCATCAACCAGATAGCCGTTACCCTGTTCATCATGTTCATCAAACACGGGTTCCGGTTCTCCGATTTCCTCCTGTCGTGGAATCGGCACCAAATCCTCGGCCCCGGAGAGGATAAAGACATCCGCCTCCGGCCCGCTGTCTCTGCTGTCCCTATACTGCGGCAGACCCTTGTCAGTTTTGCGGGTAATCGCAGGCAGGGACAGGCTCCACCCGAAGCCAAAGGGGCTGTTGCCGGAACCGGAATCATAGGAAAGGGAGAGCTGGGGACCGAAACCGGCCCGCCCTGGACTGAGGGCAAGGGGCACGGACATGGACCCGGTGCCGGTGACCGGGTTGGCGGCGAATTTTTCGCCCATACCCCGGATGGCTCCGCCTCCCTTGGGCAGGGCTATGGCCGGTGCGGCCATAGGATTTTTTTCTTGGCTACCTTCTGCTTGTTGCGTTTTGCCCACTGGTGTTTTGTTCTCCTGCATGGCCCTTTCCTCCGCTAAGGGTAATCAATCCTTTGCAAAAATTTTAAGCACAACAGACACGCATACTCTGCTTTTTGAAAAAAGTAAAGAAAAAATCTTTTAAAATTATTCTGTTGGGGAAAGCAGGGCAGGGGGGATTTTGAGGGGATGCGCATCCGTACCGGTACTGGAGAGGAGATTCCTCTGTGCTCACCCGGACAAGGCGGAACTCGTTCCCCGGCACTGCTGCCGGGGCGATTAGGACATTTCGTTATTTTTTGAGGAGATACAGTGGCTTCATGCTATTTGTCTGTTTTCGGGAGCATTGGGCTGCGGCGGATCAATCCCCTGCCTTCCATGCTCCTCATCCAGCAACTCTTTCATATCCATAGCATGATCAAACTCCTTAATCTCCTCCTTCCTGAGCAATAAGTCTTTCAGGGCAAAGATCTGGAGACGGCAGGACTGACTGAACAGGCGGTTGGCCATGAGTAATGAAGAGATCTCCCGTTCGTCGATATCTTTTGCTGCTGCCAGTTCCATAACTGTACTGAGGAACTGGGCGTCCTGCTGTTCTATATGGATCACCGTGCGAAGCAGAATTCGGTACTGCTCCTGATGATCGCCCATCGTCTCAAAAAAGCTGTTGATACTATGATATAAGCCGACAAGACGACGGCGGAACAACCTGTATTGCAGGTTCAGATGTTTGTTATCCGAGCTGTCAAATTCCTCCATGTCATGGCGGAGTCCCTTGATGTTCTTCATGGAATTCATGATATTGCGGGAAGCATAAATCATCCGTTCCAAGGCCTTTGCCTCTTCTTGTTCCAGCTTGGCGTTCAGCAGTTTGGCATAAAACTCAATAATCTCTCCGTGCAGGAGCTTGGCATTCTCATAAAAATCAGTCGGGGTGCTACGGCGACCAAGATTCTTTTGAAAGGGTAAACTATGGTCAAAGACCAATTTTTCGTCAATACCAAAGGTCTTCAGGGTATAGAGCTGGCATTCCTGAAAAAGATGCAGGGTTTCTTTGCGCAGGGAAGAAGTGGCTGCGTCCAGCACCTCTGTGGGTGTGTTGTTAAGATATACGGTCAGCACCGCTTTACGTTCAGGGAAAAAACGGAGAAGAAAGCGGGATAGATAGCCGATAAACGGCAAAAAGATTATCGCACCTATCAAATTAAACAGTGTATGAAAAAGGGCCAGGCCCATAACGGCATCGGTTGAGGTGTCGAAAAACAGTGCAACCACATGAGATAAAGGACCCAGCGCAATAAAGGCGACAAGTCCCGTAATCACATTAAAGACAAGATGGCTGGCTCCTACTCGTTTTTTTATCGGCATACCGCCGATTGCACCGAGCAGCACGGTCACTGTGGTTCCGATATTAGCCCCGATCACCATAGCTGCCGCAATTTCAAAGGTGATCAGGCCGCTGTTGAGTCCGGTAAGAATGATAGCGATGGACGCCGCGCTTGCCTGCATTATCGCGGTCATGAGAATACCGAACAGCAAATACAACCAAGCACCGTAACCAATAAGGGCCGTTAAATCAACATACTGGGTATAAACCTCCACACTGGTCTTCATATAATCAAGACCCAGGAGCAGAAACCCGAAGCCGATCAGCAGCCGGCTTACCTGAAAAACCTTTGAAGCCGGATTGATGATCATGGAAATAAGACCGGAACAGGCAATCAGCGGAAAGGCCATGCTCGAAATTTTGATCTTAAAACCGAATGCGGCCACAATCCATGCGGTCAGGGTGGTGCCGATATTGGCCCCCACCATCACACCGATACCGTTTTCCATAGTCATCACCCCGGCTCCGACAAAGGCCAGCACCATCAGCGAAACTGCCGAGCTGGACTGAAGGATCGCGGTGATCAGGGCACCGCTGCCGATGGAGCGCAGACGACCGTCAGTATAGGACCTGATCATCTGACGGAAGGCCTTGCCGGACATAATCCTGACGGAGTCCTCCAAGAGAAACATGCCATAAAGAAAGATTGCTAATCCGGCTGCCAATTTCCAAAAATCTACAGGGATATCCATAAAATCAGTAGGTTATTATTATTCATTTCTCTTTTTCTCGTCATGAGAGCCTGCAGAACGTACCGCCTTTTATCAATTTTTATCAGCTTATAGAAAGGATGGGGTTTTTTCAAGCGACATCAGAGTGCTTGCTCTGAACAAAACTGTTATAAGAAAGTAATTGCAAGGGGATAAGGAAACGATGAGACGAGAGACTCGGGAAATACGTTGCCGGATCGCCTATAGCCGTTATAATCAAGTCCAAAAATATTGATTAACCGATTGTTCATAACCAGCTCAGCCTTCTAAAAAAAGAACATGATAGCAACCCTCTCAGGAATTCTCCAGCATAAAGACCCGGCCTCGGTTATTATTGACGTGCAGGGCGTGGGCTACGAGGTGCAGCTCTCCGGCCGGACCTACGACAAACTGCCCTTGGCAGGAGAAAAGGTCTTTCTCCACATCCACACCAATGTCCGGGAAGACGCCATTACCCTGTACGGCTTCACGGATATGGAGCAGAAAAAACTCTTTCTCCTTCTCACCGGGGTCTCCGGGGTCGGTCCCAAACTGGCCCTGTCCATTCTCTCCGGCATTGATCCGGCTGAGCTTTGCAATGCCGTGAACCTGAAAGACATGGCTCGACTGACCGCCTTGTCCGGGGTGGGCAAGAAGACGGCCCAGCGGCTCTGCATGGAATTAGCGGACAAGGTGGGTGGTCTTATCCTGGAGCACCCCCAAGCTCTACCGGGCAAAGGAATTGCCGGAAACGCCCCGCCTCGCAGCGAGGGCTTTGCCATGCAGGATGCAGCCTCGGCCCTGGTCAATCTCGGCTATCCGCAGGAAACCTCCTGGCAGGCCCTACGTGCTGTCCAGCAGGCCGACCCGGAAAGGGCTGCCGAGATGAAGGTGGATGAACTCATCCGTAATGCGCTGAGGGGCTTGGCATGAATTTCGAGGAAGATCTCACCGGCAAACGGATCGTTGAAGGGGAAAAGCAGATTGACGATGTCCAGCCGGACCTCAATCTGCGACCGCAACGGTTGGATGAGTACATCGGTCAGGAACAGGTGAAGAACAGCTTGCGGGTCTTTATCCAGGCGGCCCGACAGCGAGGTGAGGCCCTGGATCATGTCCTGTTTCACGGTTTTCCCGGTCTGGGCAAAACCACCCTGGCCTATATCATTGCCAATGAGATGGG
>MTKS01000047.1 GCA_004028495.1 Candidatus Electrothrix marina | reverse complement strand
GCGAAGCTGAGACCCGTGAACTGGCGACAGAGCTGGACATCAAACCGGGTATCCTGATTAATGGGATGCGCACCGTACTCACCGGCCAATTAGCCGGACCAGGTATGTTTGATATCCTCATCGCCTTGGGCAAAGAGCGGGTAGTCAAACGATTGGGTGACATTTCTCACCTCTACGAGGAGTAGGAGCAAGATCATATTTCCCCCCTGCTTCTTTGACGAGACACCGGTATCCTCTATTGACTTGACAAATAATCCGCTCATGTTGACTCTTGAGAGCGGATTACATACTATCAAATCAGAGAAAACGTTCCTGGAGCAAAGGGTCTCCTTCCCGAATGGACCTCACTTATACGATAGCCCTCATTGAAGGATAAGAGAGAGGTTGACTGATTTTTTTTGCTGAACCGCACCGTCAGCTATGGCTCGAACTACTTTCCTTCCTCCTGTCGCGGGTACAAGAACACAACCCGTCCCATAACGAACCGAATTGGAATATACAAGTGATATCGACCACCAGATTCCTTCTTGTCATTTTTGCGTTTGCCCTCATTATCTGCACAGCTGCCCCCGACTCAGCGTCCGCTGATGAAAAGGTCATCGCCTTTGCCCAGGACACTATGGCCAATGATTTTCGCAAAGCGCAGGTTTTCGAGGTACATGATGCCGTTGCCGAACATCCGGGACTCAAATTCACCTATTCAGACGCTAACGGACAGACTTCACTCCTGATTCGGCATATAGAGAAATTTATCGCCGCCAAGGTCGATATACTCATCGTGGGCACCAATGATGCTGATGCCGTTGTCCCGGTCATTGCAAAAGCCTATAACCGGGGAATCCCTGTCATCATCCTGGATCGGGGTATTAACGGCACAGAGTACACCGTCTTTATCAATTCCGACAATATTGAAATCGGGGTGATCGGGGCGAGATATATTGCTGAACAGCTCAACGGCAAGGGAGTTGTGCTCCTTTTTGAAGGGCTGCAAAAGGCGGATGTAACACAACTGCGCTCAAAGGGTTTTCTCGATGAAATCAAGCAATATAAAGAAATAAAGGTACTCAAAAGGACCGGCAATTATCTCCGCAAGGATGCGATTATCGAGATGGAAAAACTCATTGCCCAAGGGATTCATGTTGATGCGATTTTTTCTGAAAGCGACAGTATGCTGAGCGGGGTGCGTTCCGCCCTGAGACACAACAGGATGGATCCGAAAAAAATTATTATGATCGGCTGCGACTACACCGGCGAGGCCCGGGAAGCAATCCGAAAAGGTACCCAGACCGGTTCTATCCTTTTCCCTCTGGGCGGGCATAAATCAGTTGAGATCGCCTTAAAAATTCTCAAAGGAGAAGAGGTGCCCAAGCATATTTTTATTCCCGTCAAACTCGTGACAAAAGAAAATGTCAATGACGTACCGCCTATTTTTTAACTGAATGAAACAGATAAATTTAACAGGCAAGCTTTCACTGCTTGTTACATCCGGGATTATCCTGTCCGTCGGGGCCTTAGGGGTTTATTTCGACTCGTTTCTGAAGGACACCTTCCTTGAAGATGCCAACAAACGAATGCGTTATGGTTTTCAGCACTTGGCTTCAGACCTGGCATCCGTGTCTCAAGAACTGCAGGAGGGGATTTCTTTTGTGCGGACCGATGAACAGTTTCTGGCCTCCATTGATCTGATCAACAACTATCAGGATAAAAACGACTACAACGCCGCCCTGCTGGATGAAGAGAAAAAAATCATTGCCGAACAGCTGCTCAGTCGGGTCAAACTCTCTTTAAACCACCATATTGTTCTTTATGACAAGAATGAGGATCTGGTCGCCTTTGTCGAAGATCAAGGAGATAAATACCATCTCGATTTTGTTTCCTATGAAAAGGGCAAACGAATTCTGTACCGTCGTGAAAAAAAGAAGACTCTGGATGAAAAGCAATCGGATGAAAATCGAAAACTCTATGTCAAACTGCCTTTTCCGAAAAAACTGCCGGTGGATTTTCACCACCAGTCATATTATGCCTATGCTTCCGCCGAAGAAGGTGTGATTACCCATCACATCCGCAACGGACAGATTCTCGTTACGTCTCACCTGAGCATATTTGATACTTCAGGCGAGAGAGTTCTGATGCACATTGAAATGTCGCACCTTTTTGATGATGAATATTTTAAAGATCTTTCCGGAGACCTGGATCTCATTATACGATACAGAGCCGATCAGGAAAATACAGCCGATGCGCACCCGTTATCCGAAATCAACACGATCAAAAATTTAAACATTATTCATGGAGAGAGAGCATATTTCAGCACGGCCAGAATAACGACTTTTGACGGGGATTTCTTTTACTATGTCGCGTTGAACAAAGAAAATCTCCTCGTTACACTGGCAAAAAACAGGCGGCAGTTTCTTATTCTTATCGTCATCGTCGTCGTTCTGGTCCTTGTATTGCTGCGTTTAGTTTTTTCCAGAACCCTTATCGCTCCGCTTGAACTGCTTATGGAGCAGATTCGCAAAATCGAAAAACAGGATTACAGTCAATCCGTCCCGGTTAAAACCGATGATGAACTGGAAACAATATCCCGCAATATCAACAAGCTTGCCGTCGCAGTCCGGGAGCGTGAAGATGCCTTGCTGCAATCACAGAAAACCCTGGAACATCTCTCGCATCATGACCCCCTGACTGATCTTCCGAACCGCCGGCTGTTCATGTCACGTCTGGAACAGGCCATGCAACGGAACGAAAACCGGGGGACCGGGCTTGCGGTTTTCTTTCTGGATCTTGATGAATTCAAACAGGTGAACGACGCCTTGGGCCATGATGTCGGGGATCAGCTGCTTGTTGAAGTATCTTTACGTCTGGCTGAAACTATACGTTCTTCAGATATACTGGCCCGCATCGGCGGAGATGAGTTCAATATCCTGATGGAAGATATTGACAATATTCGCGATGTCGGGGTGACGGCTGAAAAATTACTTGCCGACTTCAAGGTGCCCTTCACCTGCGCCGGACATGAGTTAAGCACCACTGTCAGTATCGGGATCGCGCTGTATCCCGATGACGGGACAGATACCGTAACCTTGATCAAACACGCCGATATGGCGATGTATCAGTCCAAAGAAAACGGACGCGACGATTACAGTTTCTTTTCCGCAGAATTGGCAGCTCATGTCAAGACGCGCATTGACCGTATTAATGCCTTAAAAAAAGCCCTGTGTAACTTTGAAGAATTTCATCTGCTTTATCAGCCGAAAATATGCTTACGAACAGGCAGGGTGGAAAGCATGGAAGCCCTGGTGCGCTGGCAAAGCACTTCATTGGGATTTATGCGACCGGATCAATTTATTCCGCTGGCTGAAGAAACCAATCTGATCATCCCCTTAGGGGAATGGATTATCAATCAAGCCTTTCGAGATTTTATACTCTTTCAGCAGAGCGGCTCTCCGGCACAAAAAATATGTGTTAACGTTTCCGGAGTGCAGCTCATGAACAGCGATATCTTCTCAACTGTGCAACAGGCCATTGATCGGACCGGTATTCGACCGGAGCAGATTGAACTGGAGATCACCGAAAGCTGTATCGCAACCGATAAGAAAAAAGTCCTTCAAACACTTCAGCGCCTCCGCACCATGAATCTGGACCTTGCCATAGACGATTTCGGTACCGGCTATTCCTCGATGAGCTATCTCCAGCAGCTCCCGGTCACCCGCCTGAAAATTGACAAGTCATTTATAGACAATCTGCCGGACTCGGAAGAAAGCTGCGCCGTTGTTCAGGCAATTATCGCCTTGGCCAGGACCTTTCATCTGCATATCACGGCGGAAGGGGTTGAGACAGCAGAACAGGTGAATTTTCTCCGCAAAGCAGGATGTGACGAGATCCAAGGATATTTTTACGCCAAGCCGCTCTCCGGCGAAGAATTTCTGACATTCTCCTCCGCATTTACGGCGGAAGATCTCTCCTGACTTCCCCTTATTTCAGGAATTTTCTTCAGTGAGCTTTTCCAGACAGGCTATCATACTTCTCCGCAACTGTTCGACCCTTTTCAGCAGATAAGGTTCTGTTGCCGCGTGGCGCATATCTTTCATCAGCAGCAGAGTTCCGAAATTTCTGACACCTGCCTTATCTGCAAGCACATTATGGATCGGAAGCTCAATCCTGAGAAAGGATTCCCGTGAATCCGGAGACACCTTGTCTTCTCCTTCTGCTGTCCAGCTGAACCTGCGTCGCGACCGTCCTCTAGCAACAGCAGCCTGCTGCTCAATAAAGTGAAATTCCGCATAATCGAATTTCAGCATCTCCAAGGAAACACAGACTGCCTCCCAAAGTATCTCGGGATCGGAAGCTGAGACAATCCTCCGTTGATACTGAAGAAAAAGACGCCGTTGAATACTGATGCCGGTCTCATCGGTCAGATCACGGGCCCAGGATGCGATATTATGAATATTGAACAAGTCAGAGTCGCTGAGATAACGGAGCAGACCTACCAGACCGAATCCCAGAACAAAAAGAATCAGAGCCGAAATATCATTCTGGGCATGAACAAGGAGCATGGAAGAGATCCCCAGCAGGACCGTCAGGACATAGAGGGTCAATACGGCTCGCCGATGAGTAAAGCCGAGCTTGACCAAACGATGATGAATATGTTTGTTATCCGGCTGAAACATGCTCTGACCGTTAATAAATCGCCTGAGCGGCGCCCATAAGGTATCCATCAGCGGCACGCCGAGGGCGATAATCGGAATCAGCATGGCTGTGGCGACCTGTCCTTTGATCGTGCCGCCGATACTAAGAGCAGCCAAACAGTAACCGAGGAAATAACTGCCGCTGTCTCCCATAAAAATAGAGGCCGGATAAAAATTATAACGCAGAAATCCGACCAGAGCACCGGCCAATGCTGCAAAAGCAAAAGCGGCTGTGAGCCGCCCATTCACTATGCAAACAAAGAGCATAGAAAGTGAGACAAAGAGACAAATCCCTGCGGCAAGGCCATCCAGCCCGTCTATCAGGTTAATAGCATTAATAACAAGGAGAAACCAGAAGACTGTCAGAGGTAGGGAAAGAAATCCGATGGAAAAGTCTGCCCCGAACGGAGTTGTGACCGTCGTGATTTGAAAACCACAAGAATACACAAATATTGCAATCAGGAGCTGGCCGAATATTTTGAATAAAAAACTGAGGTCTCGTATATCATCCAGAAGTCCGAGCAGAAAGATAAGCACTGCTCCGGTGACAAAACAGAGAATACCGCTGTCGGCAAAAAGTTCCTGGGCAGCGAGGCTCTGTCTAAAAAACACCAGCAGGAACAGAAAAGGAAGGAAAAAACTGCAAAACAGGGCAATCCCGCCTATACGGGGAATGTTCCTGCTCTGCATTTTGCGGGCGGACGGTTTGTCCGTCAGGTCAAAATGCAGAGCCAGCTGTCGTACCGCCGGTGTCAGCACCAAAGAAACCAGACAGGCCGCGACAAAGATAAACAGAATAGCGGCCATTTAGATAAGCTTATCTATGCGTGGTTTCAAATTAACGAACTTGCCGCTACAATCGAATAACCCTATAACGTCAGCACGTACACTAAAAGGAAACAGAAAGTATTTCACCAAAGGTGATAACTCCTCGAACCATTTCCAGGCTCTTGGCACTCTCCACAGCGTCATCAAAGGTATCCAGAGTAAAGCGATGGGAGATCAGGTCGGAAACAATGATCGCCTCCTCCTTGATCAATTGCAGACATTTCTTAAAATCAGCTGGTGTGGAGGCATAGGTCCCGGTCAGGGTAATCTCCTGCTGATGAAGCCAACGTGGATCTATCTTCACCTCGGTATCTGGAGCAGCACCGAATATATTGCATACTCCGCCTTTGGCGACCAATCTCAGGCAGTCCTCAATAACATCTGGAATACCGATGGAAATAATAACCACATCAGCTCCCCGTCCTTCAGTGATATGCATCACTTCGTCATGAAGATTACCTGAGGAAGAGTTGATCAGGTGGTCGGCACCCATTTGTCCGGCCATTGACAAACGCATATCAACAATATCAGCAACTATAACCTGACAGCCGGACCATTTTGCCGTTTTCAGGTGCATCAGGCCCATAGAACCGCCCCCGATAACCAGCACAGTCTGGCCATCTTTCATCCTGTTGGCTCGGGCTGCGGCAAAGGTGCAGGAAAGGGGTTCAGCCATCACGGCATCTTCAAAGGAAATTTCATCGTCCAGCTTGATCAGCCCGCCGACATCTATTATTTCCTTCGGCACCCGGACATATTCGGCAAAGGCCCCGTCCAGACCATGTCCGAGCCCTGTGGCTTTTTCACAGAGATTATAGCGCTTCTGGAGACAGTAATGGCATTTCCCGCAAACCGCCATGGGATAGACAACAACAGGATCTCCCACAGAAAACCCCTGGACGCCTTCTCCCACCTCGCTTATTTCACCGGATATATCATGACCAAGGACAGCGGGAAGGTTTTCCGTCAGGCCCTCTCCGAGCATGGTCTTGACATCTTTCCCACAAATTCCGGCAACTTTTGTTGCAACAACAACTTCACCCGGACCGGCAACCGGATCAGCGTAATCTTCAATACGGATATCATCGGCACCGTAAACGACAGCAGCTTTCATAATTAAACGGTTAGGCGTTGAAGGTTCAGGGGTGAAAGGCTCTGATTTCAGAAAGCCTTCAGAGAAATTATGTCCTCAAGAAATAAGATAACCAAAGCAGACCGGAAATTCAACAGGAATTGAGTCGGACGGGGAAAGCGGGCGAAAAAATTGTTAAAAAAAAAGAAAGGCACTTCAGAACATACATTCCGAAGTGCCTTATATTTCATGGGGTGAACGATGGGACTTGAACCCACGACCTCCGAGGCCACAACCCGGTGCTACCACCAGCTGAGCTACGCTCACCACAATCAAATTTGTTGTGAAGGGCTATATACCCTTTCAGAAACATTTTGGCAAGAGGAAAGTCAAATTTCAGTTAAGTTCCTTATTGCAATGCTTGCATATCTTGGCCCGAGCCTTGATTAATTCGGCACAATAAGGACATTCACGCAGAAAATTGTTCGTCAGGACTTTATGGATGGTCATATTGATGTCCTGCTCCAGCTGGGTATGGGAAAAATCGTGATTCCGCAGCACCTCGATACAGGAAAGATCATTAAGCTCTGGCAACAAAGCAGCAGCCCGCCTCCGGTCATCTATATTGGCTGCATTATCCGTGAGCAGAAAGAGCACCGGCTCCAGATCATTGGCCTCAACACAGGTATCCAGTTTTGCAACAGCCACTTTTTCTGCTTTATATCTGGCGTTCTGCTCCTTCAAGGCCTCGACATCAACAATACTGCCGGTAAACGCTGACGCTCCGGCAACCATCATATTATAGCTTTCTTTGCTGTTGGGGATCTCCATATAACGATAGGAGCCCGCATGGCCATACTGAGTTTCAATGTACTCCCATCCCTTGGCGAACAGGGAGCATTCATCGTTGAGACAGATAAACAAAAATTCCGATCCCCACCCGAGACCGTCGCCTACGTGCATGGGCGGCGCATGACAGAGGGTCAGCTCTGTATCGCAATGGGGGCAGGTATGTTTTTCTTCAAGATAGGCAAGTGCTTTTTCCAGCATATGTTAACTCCGACAGTGAGATATTATTTTGAGTATATTATGAGTATTTGTGACGTATCATTGCCCGCTCACGGATGATGCGGCAGGCGGCTCATGTTGTTGTGCCCCGCTGAACTGCGGGTTCTGCCCCTTATGTCAGGATATTCCTGCTCCGTTGAATGCACGAAAAAGAAACAGACTGACAAGGCCGACCAAAACGAGGAGCAGAAAGGTGTCCGGGTTAAATTTTTTCTTCATCGCTCTTTTCCGATATCAAGATTATACGCTATTTATACGCTATGTCGGCCCGAAAGACGAACAGCTTTTCATGCCGCTGGTAAACTAAGCACGAACCGACCCTGCGTCAACAGCAATATCCTCTTCTGTACGCAGCCTCTTCCTTTATTTTTCAATATTTTTTAAATAATCGCTCCCAACACCTCATCCACAGCCTTGGCCTGCTCCATACGATTGCGGAGAAACGGCTCTGTCAGATGCTCGCCGTTCCGCTCCATCAGCCTGCATAATTCCTGAATCCCCTCCTGATCGCCCTGATCGGCCACGGATTTCACCCGCTCCAGATTTTTCGCAAAATTATGGACAATCTTGCGGCTTTCGCCCGAGGTGGACATAATCTCCGCATAGGTCCTCGAGTTCTGGGAATGAACACGGGCCATCGCAAGGATAGGATAAAGCGAAGTCAGGGTACAGTGGGAGGCCAGATCCTCGGCAGTGATCCCGTTTTCCTCCAAGGTCATGGCCAGGGCCACAGAAATGACCGTGGGCAGCTTCTGCCCGATCCCCATCAGCAGATCATGCTTAGTTGCTGAATCCTGATAAATGCTTGCTCCGTGTTTATACAAAAAGGCTTCAAACTCAGAGCAGAATCTGCCGCTGCGTCCGGTGCGGACCACGATGGCGTTTTTATCCTTCATGGTCGCGGCCTGGGGGCCCCAGAGGTTATGCACCAGCATAATCTCCACTCCTGAGCCTGTGACCTCCAATGCTG
>MTKS01000046.1 GCA_004028495.1 Candidatus Electrothrix marina | reverse complement strand
CTCCCTCCCGGTTTCTCCCCCAAGCCCAGAGGGAACTGTCTGCCGCAAGGGCGACAGTGTGTTCTCTGCCGCTGGACAGATGAACAGCGTTTTCAAAGACCTTGACTGGAGAAAGTTGATCAAATCCACTGCCGTTGCCGACAGCACCTGACCCGCCGTTATATCCCCAGCCCCAGATAGAGCCGTCTGACATTACGGCGAATGCACGTTCGCTTAAAGAAGCATGAATGGAGGCAACATTTGCAGATAACAAAGCAGGGGTGGGAACCCTTCGATCTGTAATATCACCTGTGCCCAGCTGACCGGCTCTGTTTCTTCCCCATGACCAAACAGTGTTGTTTTGTTTCAGGACGGTGGTAAAATTGTAACCTCCAGCAATATCAATCACGTTGAAGAGGTTGGGTACTTGACCGGGAACAAGTTCATCAGTGGTTCCCCCGAGGCCGTGGCCCAGTTCGTAGTAGCTGTTCGTGCCCCAAGTCCAGACCGTGCCGTCTCCTTTGAGGGAGATAGAGTGAGAAGTGCCTGTTGCAATAGCGATGACATCGCTCAAACCGGAAACTGGTACGGGAACAGTTGAATTAGTTTTTGTGCCGTTGCCGAGCTGCCCATCCCAGTTTTGCCCCCAAGCCCATACTGTGCCGAAGTTGTCTAATGCAAGATTATGATATGCTCCAGCAGCAATTTGCGTAATTCCCGTTAGGCCCTGTACCTGAACCGGAGTTAACTGGTCTGTCAGGCTGTTATCTCCTGCTTGTCCGTAATCATTTCTGCCCCAGGCCCAGACATTGCCGTCACTGTCCAAGGCGACAGCATGGTCATATCCGGCAGCGATGTCTATGAACAGAACTGATGCAGAACCGCCTTCAGTGGTAAAGGCATGAGTAAAATCCACAGTTAGCGTATTGCCGCCGGTTGTGCCTGCTAGGGCGCAGCTTGGAACAGTGATCAGATACTCTGTTCCGGCAGCCAGTACGGCAGCAGGTTCAACTGTCAGAATATTACCGCTGACAGTCGTGTTGATGGCAGCAGGGGTGCTGCCACTGTCTTTAAGGCTGATGCTAATGTAACAGCTTCCGGCGGTGACAGGCTCGTTCAGAGTAAAGGTGAAGACCTGATTGAGAGCCACAGCATCGGTATCGGTCGGCTGAATGTCGGTCACAGTCAGTTCTGTGGTGCTGCTGGTCACAAGGATGGTAACCGTTGCGGTAGCTGTGCCGCCGTTGCCGTCACTGATGGTGTATGTGAAACTGTCGGTTCCCATGAATCCCGCGTCAGGTGTGTACGTGACGCTCAGGCTCTCCGATTCTATAGCGACAACGCCGTTTGCTCCTTGGGTGACCTCAGTCACGCTCAGACTGTCCCCCTCCGGGTCGGAATCATTATTCAGCACCGAGATAGTCACTGATTGTTCTTCCACCGTGCTCGCTGTATCATCAGCCGCGACAGGCGGGATATTGACCAGCAAAGTATCGCAGGCCATAACCTTGTTCTCCCTGCCTATAATTGCCGATCTGCCGGAGGATTCTCCGACAAGAACCAGATCAACCCCAGGCTCTGCAAAACCGAGAAAAATTCCGTCCGGGTCATACAGTCCTGCACCAGAGGTGTTGCTCATTGCTGTCTGGCCGGAGGTCCCTGTGCTGAACACAGCGGGATACTTTTGAAATTCACCGATGAACAAGGGGTTGCTCTCTTTGTCCAGCGTTACAGACATGCTGCTGGGATATGCGCCTCCTGCCTGATGTATCCATTCCGGTGTTCCATCAGCATGGTACTTGGCCATAAACATGTCGGTATCTTGATCACTCGTCATGGAGCTGAATATACTTGTACCGTTATAAAAATCGCAGGCCTGACGAAAATCTCCAGAAATATAGACCTGTCCGGTGTTATCTGTCGTAATAGCACGGCCCATACAGCTGCTGGTGCCGTTGGCCTTCTGCGCCCAGCTTACGAACCCGTCTTCTGAGGTGAATTTCGCAATAAAGTAATTGCTTCCACTGCCACCTGTTAAAGTGACAGGGGATGAATCGCTGAAGGTAAGCGTTTCATCGTAAAAGCCTGTCACCAGCACATCTCCTCTATTGTTTGGTGCAATGGAAAAGATCATGCAGTTTCCTTCCCCGCTACCCTGCTGAGCCCACATTAAAGTTCCGTCCAAGGTATACTGGGTAAGGAAGATGTCCCCGTTATCTATAGAATTCAGCGTGGTGCTCAAAGTGCCACTGCCAAGATTCAGGCTCTCGTTAAAGCTGCCGCCGATGTACAGGCGATTGGTGGTGCTGTCTACAGCTAGGCTTGTTCCATGGTCATCCTGTGCTCCTCCTGCCTGTTCAGCCCAACTGAGTTCCCCTATCGGGCTGTATTTGGCAAGAAAGACTTCATAGCCGCTACTGTACTCGGTGGATGGATCATCCAATGTAGCAACTATGCTTTCACCGTTGTAGAAATGCATCGTTTCTGAGTAATCCCCGCTGATATAGAGATTACCAACAGTATCTACAGCAGCCTTGCAGCTGATAGCACCGTATTTCGCCGTCGCCTTCCGTGCCCAGAACAACGAGCCAGAAGCTGTATATTTTGCAATATATATAGCAGGTATTCCGGCAGGTGCAGTCAAGGTGACAGGAGCATCTGTCCCCAAGGTAATGCTGTCCTGAAATGTGCCGACCACAAAAATATTCCCTGCATCATCCCGCGCCAACTCTTCTACATTCGGCGGCAACTCCCAAGGATCGCAGCTCACTGCTCCGTTTACAGTAATATATACGGTTGCGGAGGCGGTGCCTCTGCTCGGGCTGTTCACGGTGTAGGTGAAGAAGTCAGAGCCGGTAAAACCGGAATCCGGCGTATAGGTTACAGTGTCATCCGCATTGAGCAAGGCTGTGCCGTGAGCAGGAGTGCCGACAGAGGTGACATCAAGGGTTTCGCTCTGCGGCGGGTTATCATTTGCGAGCACAGAGATAAGTACAGCTGTATCTTCCTCTGTAACTGCTGCATCATCCTTTGCCAGTGGTTCTTCCGTACCGGGGTCGGTAATGGTGAAATGCCCGTCGCTCAGGTCGGTAGTTGCTGAATCTGCGGAATGGGTGACCTTGATCTGGTAATCTGTTCCTTCGGCAAGATCTGAGGGAACAGTCCAGGCATAGCTGTTTGTTGATGTGGAGACAGTGGAAACATTGCGAGCAATGGCTCGGTAAGCTACACCGGATTTATACAGATCAATATTCACTGTGCCGCTGAGGCCAGTTTCCCAGTTGATATTTCGAACTGTCCCGAATCCAAACAGATCGCCGTCATTCGGCAAAAGTATGGTTAAGGTGGCCGGTCTGGTAATCGTAAAGTGTTCACTGTCGCCATAAACAGAGCTGTAGGTATTGCTGGTGATCTTGATCCAGTAATCATCTGCTTTCAGCAGCTCCGGTACGTTCCAGACAAAGGTTCCTGTGTTCGAAGCTGCCGCAACGATAGTACTGCTGAAGCTCAGTTTTTTATACAGATCAATCTTGACCGTGCCGCTGTTGGTCTTGCTCTGCCATAGAAGAGTATGCGGCCTGTTGTACGACCAGGAGGTCGTGGCATTGGGGCTGAGTATTGTGATGCTCTCAGCAGATGCAATCGGCATACTTACTGCGGCTTGGTTATTATCCTTCCTGCTTTCTGTGACCTTATTTGCGTAATCGGCAAAGAAGATAATATAGTGCTGCCCGGTTGTTAAATCTACCGGAAGGGTGAATGTGCGCGTAAATGCCTGATGTTGACCGGGGAGCAAAGAGCCGAAAGAACTGGTTCCGAGTAAGGTGTCTGAACTGTCCCAGTTCGCATCGTCAGACAGGTAATACCCGATCCGTGAACTTGCCAAGGTGCCTGTGTCGCCGCTGTTGATGACTGCGGCGGTCAGGGTGACCTCCTGTCCCTGGGTAACATTTGCCGGGGAAACGCCTGTATTACTGAGGGTCAGATCTGCACCGGTTCTTACTTCAATGCGAACTGCCGCCTGATTATTTCCTTCATCGGTCTCAGTCACACTGCCTTGATCGTCTGCGCGGAAGATCAGATAGTAGTCGCCGGAAGACAGGTTCGAGGGGATGGTGATATTCTGCTCATAAAAGGTGTTGCGTCCGTCAATGATGGTGCTGAGCTCTTTTCGGTAGAGCAGGGTGTCGGAGCTGTCCCAGCTGCTGTTGGTGGAGAGATAGCAGGCCAGCGCAGATGCGTCTGCCGGGCCGTCGCCGATATTGGAGACTCTGGCCCGAGTCAAGATGCGTGTTCCCGGCTCCAGTTGAGTGGCAGGGTCGGCTTCTGCGGTGTCCACAATCAGATCCGGGGTGCCGTTGTTATGGTTGCCGGGACCGGGACAGCTGGCTTTCAGTTGCCAATCCACCTGCCAATTACCGTAGAGTTCCTCGAACTGTTTTACCGTGATTGTTTTGTTTTCGCTGAAACCGGCGTTAAAATACAGATCGATATTACCGGAACCTTTAAAGTAGGATTCTGTTTTTCCAATCACATCCGTCAGGTCGGCATCCTCGTAAACATTCACCGCTGTGCTATCGACAAAAGTTCTGACAGAGCCGGTGGATTCCCAGCGCATATTACCGGTGGTGGGCTGAATGCTGATATGGCCTACCGGTACGCCGTCGGCGTTTTCTTCCACGGTCAGGCGGTAGGTGGCGTGATATACATCCTGCCAGTCTTTGGGGCTGACTCTGTAGGTGCATTGCTGAAGAACCGGGGGATTGCCTCTGCCGTTTGTTGCGCCGGTCACGGTGACGGTGAATCTGTCGGTTCCCACATAGCCGAGGGTGTCGCCGACCTGAGCGGTGATGGTGATATCGCCCGGTGTGTTCGGGGCGGTGTAGGTTACGGTGCTGTAGTCGGGGTAGCTTGGGTGGAGGGTGAAGGTTCCTTGGTTTGCGTACCAGTAGAAGAATGCTTCGCCGTTGTGTCTGGTATCTACTGTGGCGTAGGCGCTGAGGTCAACGGTTTCGCCGGGGTTGATTTTGTTGAGGCTTTCAATGCGTACTGACGGGGCTTTTATGCCGGGAATGGGCATTTGTTGTTCGTAGTAATGCCCAATTGTTGCTGCAAATAATTCCGTTAATGAGATACATATAAAAAATACGGCAAGGCATAGAACTTTTATTTTAATCATAACAATACCATTTAGTTATGCGAGAGGAAAGAGAAGGTTATTGTTTCCCTGATATATAGATCTGATAGGCATCATATAAAGCTTTAGCGGCTTCTTTTCGAGTAGCAAACCTTACATCACCATCTTCTGTGTGAAGATGGTATTTATCTTTGTCCTCCATAACGGGAGTAAAATTTACTCTGTCGAATATAGGAGCTATGGGGAGTTCTTGAGCTCCTTTCAGAAATGGAGTGTACCATTTGCGGGAAAGAAAATTCCATAATGGGGAGTTAGGGGTAACAGGGAAAAAAGTTTGCATAACCATCTTTATCATTTCAGGCATGGAAATCGAGTTATCTGGCTTAAACTCTCCATCAGAATACCCTTCTATTACATAACCATACTGCTCATTGTTTATTCTTACAGGTTTGTTTGCTAACTTTTTAACATATCCCTCGTACCAACTCCCTTCATCTACATCTGAAAAAGTATTCACTTTTTGATCATGGAATTGTATGCCGACTTCTTCTGTCTCAGCAGTAAGCACAAGCATTTTAGAAAACTCTGCGCGATTCACAAATTTGTCCGGTTCAAATATTAGATCACGTACCCCATTCAACACGCCAAGTTCACATAACTTTTTGATTCGATATGGAGAATTTTTAGGAAGGTCCAAGAAATTACATTCCGATCGTAATGAATCAGCAAGTGACTTATCAACTAATGCCGTCACCATTAATTGTACTTCCCCGCCAGGGCCATTCCTCTTTATTAAATCTACAGCCCAATGCCCTGTTGGGGGATTTTCAACAATGCATGATTGAAATGTGCCATTATATTCGTTCTTGCATTCTATCGTACTGAAGTTAGTCCCATTTTTATGAAAAAGTGAAAGGTTATAATTGTTTTTATCTTCTATATTGTTATCAGTGCCGTTAATAGTGAAGGACAACCGTTTTACTCCAGAGGGGAGGTGAAAATCATTTTTTTCATAATCCTCAAATGGTCCAGAGTATTGCCTCACAGGAACAAGATAAAAGTCATCATTATAATCAATAGAACCTCTATTAATTTTTTCTTTATAGTAATAAGCAGAGCTTGCTAATTCAATAGAACGAGGGTCATTACAGTGATAGCTATCACCAGATTTGACAGGGCCATGCGTTATTCCGATAATATAAATATTATTGTCTGTTTCTGATTGTAAAAATACCGGTCCTCCTGAGTCTCTACCGCATGCACATGATTTTTTATATTTTTTATAGCAAATAGCTTCTTCGTAGTAGAGGTTTTCCTCCTCACTACATGTGGAGATTGAATTGTTTCCGTATCTTTTAATTCCGTAACTTACGTCAGTAGTCTTTTCTGTTATAGCTCCGAACCCAGCAATATAAATATTCTGATTTGTATTATAGTATTCCTTTTTAGCCAGTTCGGCAGGAATAACTCCTTTGATATCGCTTTCTAGTATGAGAGTGGCATAATCGCTATCTGGTCCAATATTGCCAATAGAATTTTTGTTGTATTCGGGTGCGATGTTTATTCTTTCTACTTTTTTTATACCAATTCCTTGAAAGAAGACTCTAAAATCTTGAGTTGTTGGATTGCATTCTATACACCCCTCCTGCTTTTCGGTCGAATCACAGCTTCCCACTACGCCAGGATTCATCATGTTACACACGCAATGCGCCGCAGTCAAAAAGGTTTTTGTTCCAATTAATGTTCCCGAGCATACTTGATCCAACCTGTTTGAATCAAATTTAAGCAAAGCACCAACTTGTGGATAATCAAATGTTGCTTCCCCGTCTGCAACTGCGAACACGTCATGATTGGTCAATAGAATGAATAACGCGGCATAGAATCCAACACATGATAATAGGTAGTTCTTACTCATTTCTTCTCCTAAAGGGTTCCAGCGTTCTGTTAATGAGATGCTTTGAGAAAATCCTGCTCAAACAGCGTCAGGTCAACGGCCCACGCACTACTGAAATACATGCAGCCCAAAAGAATGGGCGCTACCAATACGGTTTTTTTTCATTCTTATCCTCCGTTATTTGTTATCTGCACGATGTGCAATAATTGGAACTGTCAGCGACTCAGGAAAGACGGAACAAGCCGCAGTAACGGGCATGTTATCCCGTTGAACACTATGAGCAAAAAGAACTAAAATTCCCATGACCTCCCTCTTGAAAGTTGTCGTGCAATTCCCCAAGCGGGAGAGGAACCTTTTTTGATACAAACGAAAAAGAAGCTCCGTTTCTTCGGCGAAATTTCCAGAGAGGAGCAGGTAAGCAATTGTGCAGGATGGGTATAATGGTCGGGAAAGGAAAAGCACTCAGAACATTGGCACAGGAATCTCCTGCCGCAGACAATTGTTCAGCGAGTAAAGACCGAGTTTCAGCACCGAACCAATCGGTCTGAAGATTTTTTTGGAGAGTAAATGAAAAGAAACGGCAGCCGGAAATCAGCCTGCCGATGAGGTAGGAAATTGTCCTTTGAAGACGTACTTTTTTTGCGGAACGCATAACGACTTCCCGGTATTCAGAAATAAAAGAAGGTAACCCGGCTGTCTCCTTGGAGATCCTTGGCTTTCCGACACCGCCTCACGACGGTTGTGGCTTTATCAACTTTCCGGTTCTGACCAGAAAGTGAAGGCAGCTTGCTCAGTAACTGAGCAGAGCCATTATTTATGGTAAATTACACATTAACTCCCGCACTTCATGGTTGTCAAGTGTTTTTTTTTCAGGAATTCCTTTAAAGGAAAAAGGAACGAATCAATGGGGTCAGAGTCGATTGATTTGACCGGCTCTTCCAGAGCACCGGGGCTGCGGGCGGCGCCCTACGGCTACGATGCCTTGGGCAATATTGCCACGGACAGCACAAACAGCACGGTTTTGTTATGAGTGCGTTCAGAGTAGCCGTATAAAATCTTCAACATCCACTTTCGCCTGCTTCAAAATGTGCGAAAGCGTAGAACGCTTAATCGGTCGATGAGCCGGAACCTTTGTCATAGAGCTACTTCCAGAAATTCAGCCTGTTCGCTGAAATGCAGATCATCATCAACTGATTCCAGATACAGCTCTATAGCCTCTTGAATATTCTTCAAAGCCTCCTCCCGCGTATCCCCTTCGCTGATACATCCGGGCAGGGACGGAACCAATACTGTATATCCGCCTTCTTCACTCGGTTCTAAAATCACCCTTATCCGCATTGAATACCTCCAGTTCTGCAATTTTTAGCGATTTTACACACTGCTCATAAACGACCATGACCTACAGGATCATCAGTTGTGTCATGTTTTTTTACCCCTCTTGCTTCACGACAGTTGATGAAACAGTACCTTACCTGGATTTGTGTTGAAAAATAAGAGGTTTTATAGAAAATTCTCGAAAAAAGACCCGGTCAGGGCGGGCCGAAGATCGAACACAAATAAGGCGGGATATCCCGAAGCAGGCAACAAGAAAGAAGTCGAACCTGCTCCGGGAAAAGTACAGGAGGGAATTACGCTGCGTTATGCTCCGCAATAATCTTCTCCGCGATATGCGCAGGCACTTCCTCGTAATGGGAGAACCAGACTCGGAAGGAACCGCGTCCCCCGGTCATGGAGGTCAGGTCAGGAGCATAGTGCTGGATCTCGGCCTGGGGAACCTGGGCCTTGACCAGTTCATATTTACCGGCAGTGTCCATGCCTAAGACTCTACCCCTCCTGGAGTTGAGATCGCCC
>MTKS01000045.1 GCA_004028495.1 Candidatus Electrothrix marina | reverse complement strand
TTTATCAAAAATAAATGGGTGAGCGTTGATCAGGAACGGTTGCGACAGACCTTGGCCGCCTACGAAGAAGCGGAAAAACTGGCTGAAAACGAAGGGCTGACCCTGGCCGAGGCCATGCGTCTGCAACTGCACCCGGAGACGATGCTTGCGGGCCAGGCGGATAGCGGGATCGTTGAGGTGGAAAACGGCGAATGGCTGCAAACAGTGTTCAGTAAAATGACTGATCCTGGGCAACTGCCGAAAACCGCTACGGATAAGCATTTCTTGGCCGACCTGAGACCGTACCAGCAGGACGGTCTGAGCTGGCTCTGCGAACTGAACAAACTTGGTTTCGGAGCCTGCCTAGCCGACGACATGGGCCTGGGCAAGACGGTGCAAATCCTGGCCTTTCTCAACATCCTTTCGCAGATACAGAGAAGTAGAGGGGAAAAAGGAGAAAAAGGAAAAACGATCCCCAAGGCCGCTTCCCTGCTCATTATTCCGGCCTCTCTGCTTTCCAACTGGGACCAGGAAATCAAGAAATTCTCTCCGAACCTCAAGGTGTTTCTGGCTCATCCTGATATGCAGCGCCCGCGCCGGGTCAAAACTCCGACCGAGAGCGAGCTGGATACCCTGGATCTGGTCATCACCACCTACGCCCTGAGCCACCGGTATACCTGGTTGCAGGACTATGGCTGGCAGTACGTGATCCTGGATGAAGCCCAAGCCATCAAAAATCCCGGTACCCGCCAGAGCAAGGCCGTGAAAACCATCCCGGCCCGTAATCGCATCGCCATGACCGGTACCCCGGTGGAAAATCGACTGAGCGACCTCTGGTCCCTGTTCGACTTTGTCAATCCCGGCCTGCTGGGCACGGCAGCGGAATTTACCGCCTTCAGCAAGGCCCTGGCCGACCGCCTGGACGGCTACGGACGTCTGCGCAGGATGACGGCTCCTTTTATCCTCCGTCGCCTGAAAAGCGATAAATCCATTATCAGCGACCTGCCGGACAAGGTGGAGATGAAAACCTGGGCCACGTTGAGCAAAAAGCAGGCGGTCATCTATCAGCAACTGGTCGACCGGATCAACGATACCCTGGAGGAGACCGACGGCATCCAACGCAAGGGTATGATTCTGGCTGCTCTGACCAAATTCAAGCAGATCTGCAACCATCCGGATCAATATGCCGGGGTGAACGGGTACGCAGCCAAGGAGAGCGGTAAGTTCAGCCGATTGCAGGAAATCTGCGAGACCATCCATGAAAAACGGGAACAGGTGCTGGTCTTTACCCAATTCAAGGAAATGACTGCACCTTTAGCCCGTTTTCTCGAAACTGTGTTTCAACGGCCCGGCCTTATCCTGCACGGCAGCGTGGCAGTGGGCAAACGAAAAAAAATCATCGAACAATTTCAACAGGACGATTATATTCCCTTTATGGTGCTCTCCCTCAAGGCGGGCGGGGTGGGCCTCAATCTGACACGGGCCAACCATGTGATTCATTTCGACCGGTGGTGGAATCCGGCCGTGGAGAATCAGGCCACGGACCGGGCCTTCCGAATCGGACAGAAAAAAAAGGTGATGGTGCATAAATTCGTGACCAAGGGAACCATTGAGGAAAAGATTGATGCCATGCTCACCCAGAAGCAGCAGCTTTCCAACGATGTGGTGGCGGCCAGCGGCGAATCCTGGCTCACAGAGATGAACAACGATGAGCTGGCTGACCTGTTCAGCCTGAATATTTGATGCGATCAGCGGAGAAGAGGCAATGAGTTATTACGGCTACCCCAAATATGTATCTGTGGCGCAAAAAAGGGCTAAGGCGGAAAAGAAGATCAAACAGTTGCAAAAAAAGAACCCTGACATCCGCCCGGTGATCATTGAGGGCAACAATCTGGCCCGAACCTGGTGGGGCAAATCCTGGAATAAAAACCTGGAAAGCTATGCTGATTACTCCAACCGCATTGGTCGGGGGCGCAGCTATGTCCGCCATCTGGCTGTGGTGGATCTCCAGATCACTCCGGGAAAAATCACCGCCCTTGTCCAGGGATCACAGGGCAATCCCTATAAGGTTGTCATTGCCATCAAAAAAATGAAGCAGAAAAATTGGCAGGCAGTGCGGAAGGAATGCCAGGCCCAGCTCTCCTCCCTGCCCGATCTGCTGGCGGGCAAATTCCCCAAAGCATTGCAAGAGACCTTTATGCGCCAGGGAGAAGGGCTGTTCCCCACCCCAGAGGAAATCTCCTTTGATTGCAGCTGCCCGGACTGGGCCTCCATGTGCAAACATGTCGCCGCATCCCTGTACGGGGTCGGCGCACGGCTGGATGAAGACCCGGCCCTGTTTTTCACCCTGCGGCAGGTAAACATGGACGACCTGATCACCCAGGCTGTGCAGGATAAGACCGCCAGTATCCTTAAGGGAGGTGCTGAGAGCAAGGGGAATGTTATTGCTGATGATCAGCTGGAAGACCTGTTCGGGATTTCTATGGATGCGTTTGATCCGGGTAAGGAATTGAAAAAAAAGGCCAAAAAAACAGCCAAGAAACCTGGTCCGACGAAAAAGAGATCTGCCGCTGCGGGCAAAAAGAAGGCTCCGGCAGCAAAGAAGCCGAGAAAAAAGGCAGCAGAGGAAAAGTCGACTGAGGTGCCGGAGGCGCTCAGGGCCGTTGCAGAAAAGCTTGTTCAGGAAAATAAGCGGCAAGAGAAGGTCAAGCAGGCAAGGAAGAAAAGCAAAGACGAGTTGCAGGGCCACCCGACAGTCACGGCCTTGGTGACGCATTGCCTTGATAACAGTGCGGACGGTCTGAGTACCAAGGAGTTGGAAGAAAAAACAGGGCTGCCTGCCCGCAAGCTCTATGGTGCTTTGGCTAACCTGAAGAAACAGGGAAAGGCGTGGAGTCCGGCTTGGGGCGTGTATAAGTGCCGATAAAACCAGTTGAAAACATGAGTGTTTTAGAATTTGCACCAAGGCCGTGCGTTGCATGCGGCCCGGTTTCTTTTATACACACTTTCACCAAAAACGCTCCGCATGAACAGTAAGCCACCTGAAAACATCCCGCCCCCTCTCTTCCCCTTCTTCACCGCCAAACCGATCAAAGAACTTCTCAAGGCAATCGAGAGGTCAGCGAGCAAGCCCCTGCTCATTGCCATCTGCGGCGGCTCCTGCTCAGGCAAAACATCCTTGGCCGAATATCTCGTCTCATTGAACATCGGCAAAGCACTGCCCATGGACGCATACTATAAACCTGTCTCTGAAATCAGGGAATATGCCGACGGTATTCCAGCTTTTGACGCACCCGACGCCTTTGAATTACCGCGCCTGACCCATGACCTCAACGCGATACGCAACGGGCAAGCGATAGAAGTACCGGTCTATCTCTACCAAAAAATAAAAGACGGCAGAGACAGCAGCCACACAGAACTTTTTGTTCCGACACGGGTGACCTTTTTGGACGGCATCCTCAGTTGTTGCGAAGAACTCCGACCGCATATTGATTTTTCTCTCTTTATCGAGCGGGACAACCAGGCACGAAGACGATCCAGAATAGAACGGGACAGGGAAGAACGAGGGGTTCCTGCGAAACAGTCAGCAATTCTTTTTGACACGATGCAGACGGCATTATTTAAAGAATTTATCTTGCCGCAAAAGCAGGCGGCAGACTATGCTGTTGTCAATGCACCTTGAGAAAAAAACAACCTGCTCCCTTTGGCAGGGAAGAAGCAAAAAAAAAGCCTGCCCCCATAAAAGGGACAGGCTTGCCTGCTCATTTCGGGCTTATTTTTTCTTACCCTTCTTATCTTTCTTTTTACTGGATTTTTTCTTGCACGACTTCTTGGCACATGCCTTCTTAGCTGCTTTTTTTTCGGCTTTTTTCTTATCCTTCTTCTTGTCGTCTTTTTTCTTGCCCATTTCAGTAAGTCTCCTTTCAAGTTGACATCGCACCCTGATCTGTTCAGGGCACCTTTTACAATACGTACTTTTCTTTTGGTACTTACCACAACATTTTTTCTTAGGTTTGTCAACCGATTCCTTACCCATACGTCTCTCTCTGTGCCAAACGGGCCTCCTGACCGGAGGCCCTCATCAGAATGGATGAAACAAGATTATTCACAATTACTGTTCTTCTTGCTTGTCACCGCCCTTAACGATTTCAACCAGCTCCACATCGAAAATAAGGAGGGCACCCGGCTCAATGGCAGGGGGAGCGCCGCGATCGCCATAGGCAAGCTCAGGAGGCAGGTACAAAGTATACTTACTTCCCGGGGTCATCAACTGTAAAGCCTCTGTCCAGCCCGGAATAACCTTATTCGCCTTGAAGGTGACAGGCTCATTCCGCTTATACGAGCTGTCAAACTCGGTTCCATCGATCAGGGTTCCTTTATAATGTACCTTGACAGTGTCAGTGGCTGTCGGTTTCTCACCCTTGCCTTCCTTGACCACCTTGTACTGCAAACCGGAATCGGTAACCTTGACCCCTTTTTCTGTTTTATTTTTTTTCAAAAATTCAGCAGCAGCGTCCTTGTTCGTTTCCAGGAGCGCTTTGGTCTTTTCCATCTTTTTTTTCTGCTGGTCAATTGCAAATTGTTTCTGGATCTCGGCTGCCTCATCAGGGGTCAGCAGTGCTTTTTCTCCTGTATAGGAGGCTGAGATACCCTGATAAACAGCATCAAGATCAAAGTCTGTTTCCAGACTTTTGAAATACGATCCGAGATCAAGCCCGAGAGCATAACTGATCTTCTGCTTTTCCGTTTTCAGCTCGGTCACAGGATCTGACGCCACGGCCGGCCCGGCAACCAGCATAAGGCTGAATACTGCACATACAGCGAGTTTCATTCTTTCTCCTTTATTATTTTCTTATAACATCCATCCCTCCCCTCCGGGAAGGGACAATAAAAAATGAAAGCTGAGCCGGGCGACTCCAAGAAGCCGCCCGGTACTTTCATATAAACTCCCATCTCCCCCCCCCCTTGGGGGGTGAGACAACAAAAAATGAAAGCTTATCGGGTAACTCCAAGGAGTTACCCGGAACTTTCATATAAAAACATGAGGATAAAATGCTTAGGCAAAAAAATTCCGGCCAATGATGCTGTACATATGCTCTCCATCCTGACGAACATGCCGTACCCGCATCCGGAACAATATCTGCCGACCAAATGACAATAAAGTTATAGTACCGTATTCTTCTCCAAAAAAACAGCAAGTTTTCATCCTCTGGTCGCTGAGTCTAAAATTTTACGCAAGCCGGTTTACTTTCTTTTCTTCCCCCCGGGGTAACAATCTTTTTTCAAAAAACTTTCTTTTTGGTAAAAAAAATTATACTCTAATCTTGACAGGTTTAAAAAACTGAATTACTTTGTCCTGTATCAACAAAGGAACAAACCAAGCAGTTCATAACACAGAAAGAATGCCCTGCATGTTCAAGAAAAAGTCTCAGCAGGTTTATGCAGTGTTCATAGAACCCCGGAGAAACATCATGAAGATAACATACCGCCAAGCAGCTCACCGAGTTATTGTCGTTCTTGCCTTGCTCCTGACCCTCGGCTGCACTCCGGTAAAAGCGCTCTCTGATTGTGATCATCCGCAAAATGAAAACGGCGCAGCTATGCCGGACTTCGGGTTCAGTCCCGGCGGAACCTGCAATGAAGCCGCTTCCGAGGCAGCTCCTTCAGATGATTCTGAACATGATGATGCTCTTTTGAAAGATATTGAAGAGCCTCCGGACAATCCGTCTACGGATCTGGCGGCCACTCTTGAGGAAAAGCAGCCGACCAGCTAAGTTGCGATCCTGGCCGGCGTACATTTAAAGGAAAAAGGGGAGACTGCGGTGCAGTCTCCCTCCCATTATTTTACAGCATCTGATAGCCGATCAGAAAAATATCAGATCGCCTCGGCTCCCCGCTCTCCGGTCCGAACCCGGATCACTTCCTCCACAGGCAGAACAAAAATTTTGCCGTCGCCGATCTTGCCGCTCAGGGCGGATTCGCAAATGGCTCCAACTACCTTGTCAACCATATCGACCACAACTACCAGCTCAATCTTAATCTTCGGATTAAAATCTACAGTATATTCAGCACCCCGGTACATCTCTTTATGTCCTTTCTGGCGTCCGCATCCCTTAACCTCGCTGACCGTCATGCCGGTGACACCCAGGTCGCCCAGAGCATCTTTCACGTTATCAAGCTTGAAGGGCTTAATGATTGCCTCTATTTTCTTCATGTTGAGATCTCCCTCTCACGTCGAATTACAGATGTCGGATTACAGGTTATAGCCCACTTCGTCATGCTGGGACAAATCCAGCCCCATAGCTTCATCATCTTCGGAGACCCGAAAACCGGTCAGTTTCTCAGTGAGTTTCAGGATACCGTAGGTAAGTACACCTGAGTAAACGAAGGTGGCAAGCACCCCGGCAATCTGGATAAAAACCAGCCCCGCACCGCCGAAGAACAAGCCATCCGCACCGTCCGGATTAATGGCTGTGGAGGCGAACAGGCCGGTGGCAACAGCACCCCACGTCCCGCCGCAACCATGTACGGCAACCACATCCAAGGCATCATCATATTTGAATTTGGTCTTGAGCCTGATGGCGAAAAAGCAGAGCACGCCCCCTGCCAATCCGATGATAACCGCTGACATCGGTCCGACAAAACCGGCAGCCGGAGTGATGGCCACCAAACCGGCAACAGCCCCTGAAGCAGCACCCAAGGCGGTGGGTTTCCCCTGCACGACCCATTCAGCCGCGACCCAGGACACCATTGCCGCTGCTGCAGCAACATGGGTGACAAAGAAGGCGGACCCTGCCACAGCATTGGCTGCACCTGCGCTGCCCGCGTTAAAGCCGAACCAGCCGAACCAAAGGATGCCTGCGCCGAGAATGGTCATGCCCAAGCTATGCGGCATAAAGGAATCACGACCGTATCCTCTCCGTTTACCGATAAAGATTGCCGCAACCAAGGCAGCCATTCCGGAATTCAGGTGAATAACCGTGCCGCCGGCAAAATCCAGAGCACCCAGCTTAAGCAACCAGCCGTCAGCCGCCCAGACCCAATGACAGACCGGCAGATAGACAAGGGTTGTCCAGACTACGGTAAAGAACAAAAAGCCGGTAAATTTAATCCGCTCGGCAAAGGCACCGGTAATCAACGCGGGAGTAATACTGGCAAACATGAGCTGAAAGGCGCAGAAAACCAGCTGCGGGATCGTGGTGGCATAGGTATCGCTGGGTTCCAGCCCCACTCCGCGCAGAAAGACCCAGTCCAGCCCGCCGATAAAACCGCCGATATCCGGGCCGAAGGCCAGAGAATATCCGTATACAACCCATATCAACGCCACGATACCTAGGGAAAAAAAGCTTTGCACAACGGTTGAAAGCACGTTCTTGGAACGCACCATACCTCCGTAAAACAGGGCCAGACCAGGGGTCATAAACATAACCAGGGCCGCCGCAATCATCATAAAGGCGGTATCTCCCGCATTGACTGCACTCAGTTCCATTATACACTCCTTATGAAAAAGTCATGGCCACCGGCAAAACCAGTGGCTTGAAATTGTAAAACCGCCGGAGGCGGTAAATAAACCCCTTACTCCTGAAGAGTACCTTCGTATTCTTATCTGAATTTCAATCATGAATGCACAACCCGTGCCACCGGAGCTTCTGCATGTTCAATAACGAGAAAACAAAAGCTTAACAAAAAAGAAACATTTCACCCTTTTTGAAAGGATTAACATTTAATCACATTTTCGTAAATTATTTACTGTTACTCAATACAAAAAAGTCACAAAAAAAACAATCCTCCTTTAAGAAAGGGTTATTCAAAGCAGACTGGACGTGCAAAACGCCTCCCGATCCACCAAACCGTAAATCCAAAACCTCCCCCGAATAAGATCCACAAATTTGCCACTAAGGAACTTTATGGAGATAAAGCCTACAAAAATGTAACCTTCATAATAAGCATTCGTTACAAGCCGCAATTCCGTCCAGCAATCAACATACTGTTTTTAAAGATCATTAATGTTCTCCAAATCAATGGCACACACCTTGCTAAACAGAGAGAAACAACACCGCCCCAAAGATTGACCAGAGCATTTAACCCCGGGAAAAAACTATGTGCATTCAGCCCTTATCAGATACAACATCAGATACAGCAACGAAGAAAGCCTGCGAAAAATCCATGCGGATTAAAAGCCTGATTCTACCGGCTGCCCCGCAGGCAAATAACAGAAAACGTTTCGGCGAGATCGACAAACCCGACCCGGCCCTGCTGCCGGAGGAAGCCGTCGCCTGGATAGGTGATCTTATAAAAGGAGGTAAGGAGATTAACGGAATAAATATTTCCGGCCCCGGCGATGCATTGGCAGCCCCGGATACACTTCTTTTTCTTCTTGATCTGCTCAAGGAAAAATATCCCGACTGCCCGGTCAAACTGACCACCATAGGTCTCAACGCAGCATCACTTGCTGCTGATCTGGCCAGCAAGGGGATTACCCAGGTTAACCTCCAAGTCGAAGCAGCGTCCACAGACATTGTAAAAAAAATATACGCCTGGATTCGCCCCGACAAAAGAACGGTACCGCTTCCTGAAGCGATAGAATTCCTGTTCCAGGAGCAAGGAAAGGCAATCGTCGCACTCAAAGACTCCGGAATTTCAGTTAATATACAGACCACAATCTATCCCGGTATAAACGACGAGCATATAGCTCCTCTTGCTGAAAAAGCTGTCTCCTGGGGCGCATCATCCATAGCCCTGCTTCCTTTTCAGCCGGTTTCTGAGGAAGAAACATTAGAAGCCTGTGACGCTGATCTGCTTGAGAACGCAAAAAAAGCCGCTGCGGCCCATCTTGAAGTTATTGATGATAAGGACGTATATCTGCCGCCCCCGTCAGGCGGAGATTTTCAGAATGCAACGACCCTGC
>MTKS01000044.1 GCA_004028495.1 Candidatus Electrothrix marina | reverse complement strand
TGTTGGTGATACCTTTCTCCTGGACATGCAGCGCCTACATCGCTTTGCAGCTACCTTAACAAGGCAGGGGATTAAACGAAAATTTATTATCTACGGGCGGGCCGACTTTGTCAGCGAGCACCCTGATATTCTGCCCCTGTTGCGGGAGATGGGCGTTATTGAAGTTATTGTCGGCCTGGAAGCTGTTGACGATCAAGGCCTGCAGGGGTTTAATAAACAGGTAAGTGCGGAGCAGAACCGACGTTGCGTGAGCCTGCTCAGGCAGCATGATATCGGCTGCGTGGGTCTGTTTATCATGGATCAGCAGGCAAGAGCAGCGGATTTTCGCAGGCTGGAGCACTGGATTAAAGATGTTCAGCTGAATATGTACACGATTTCCGTGTTCAGTCCCTTTCCCGGCACAGAGGAATACCCTGCCCTGACTGAGCAGCTGCTCACCAGCGACTGCCGGAAATGGGATCTCCTGCATCTGGTTCTGCCGCCGCTCCAACTCACTCGTCTGGGCTTTATGGGCAGAATCTGGTGGCTACACTGCAAGCTGCTTTGGCGTAACCGTAAACTGTGTCGGCACCTGCTGACTACTTTCTTAAAATTTTTAAAAAAATAATGAATCAACAAGGTATTTGGGATTTCTGGGCAAAATATTATGATCGCCTCTGGTTGCAACGGGTTTCTCTCCAGCCCACTCGGGCCTTGGTCTGTGAAAAAATTATAAAACTTGAAGGGAGTCGGGATCAGGATACAGCCGAGGAAACTACTCGGCTGAATATTCTCGACATGGGATGCGGCACCGGCCAATTATACGGGGATCTGGCCCGGGCATTAGGAAAGGAGCAATTTCAATACCTCGGTGTTGACCCCTCCGGGGCCATGCTGGAACAGGCTGTGGAAAAATTTCCTCAAGCAGCTTTTTTTCAAAGTGATGTCATGGACACCATACTTGATCAGGATTCCTTTGACGTGATTGTGTGCAGCCATTCTTTCCCGTATTATCCTGACGGGAAAGCGGCCCTGCAAAAATTGGCGGGTATGCTCAGGCCGGGCGGACAGCTGCTGCTGTCTCAGGCCTGCACAGACAGCATTTACGATGCTGTTATTCTCAAACTGACCGGGTTGACGACGTCAACAGCCAATTACCGTTCTTCTCAAGATATGACGGAACTTGGTAATTCCCTGTTTCGCGAGCTGAAGACCTTTCGGATTTCTGAAAAGTTTTTTGTTCCCTCGTTGTATCTTTTTCAGTGGGTGAAGTAAAATGAAAATTTGGGTGGATGCCGACGCATGCCCTGTTGTCATTAAAGAAGTTTTGTACAAGGCAGCAGAAAGAACACAAGTCCAACTGATCTTGGTGGCGAACACCTTTTTTCGGGTACCTCGATCCCCACTGATTCACTTCATTCATGTTCGCAAGGGGTTAGATATTGCAGACAATGAAATAGCTAACAAGGTTGAGCAGAACGATCTTGTCATTACCGCAGATATTCCTTTAGCTGCCAGGGTTGTGGAAAGAGGAGGACTTGCACTCAATCCCAGGGGGGAGGTCTACACAGAAGACAGTATACGGGAAAGATTAAGCACGAGAGATTTCTTAGATGATTTACGAGCAAGCGGGGTGCAAACCGGTGGTCCGTCTGCTTTGAGCACACGCGACAAACAGGCCTTTGCAAACAGTTTAGACCAAATATTAACAAAATATAAAAACAAGGCATAAGCGGTCGTTTCACCGCGCTCCACTGAACTCGCCGATGACCGTTACGCTATAGACATATTATACGTTCACCTCCCCAGAAAAGTACAATGCCGACAAACAGTTCCCTGATACTCAAGGCTATCATCGCAGGAATGATACTCCTTGTTCCGACAGCCGGCTCCGCAACTGATTACAGCCCCGACACTCTGCTCCAATTCATAGGAACAGAACATGCTCCTACCTTCCCTTTATTACCGGACTCTTTCACCGTTACAGACAACTTTAAACCGACGACAACCTCTTCTTACGCCGGTGCAGTCGTACAACTACAAGGGACAGCTTATGTTTATCATCAGGGGGAAACAAGAGTATACAAACTGAAAAGGAACCTGCCCGTCTTCACCGGTGATACCTTGGTCACCGATAAGGAAAGCAGACTCTCCTTGCAGATGATTGATGAATCCACCCTGGTTCTCGCGGCCCAAACCAAGTTGACCATTGACAGAACGCTGGCCGGGGTGAAGGTCCGAGATACTGTGTTGCAGTTTTTTTTCGGCAGGATCCGGGCACTGGTGAAAAAACTTTCAGGGGACTACACAATCAGGACACCGAATGTCTTTGTCGGTGTACGAGGAACCGATTTTGCGGTGGCAGTAGCACCTGCTCCATTAACTAAGCGGCATGCACAAGAAAAACAACCGCCGGCAGGGATTCTGACTGCGGTTCTCACAGGAGGAAAGCAATCAACGGTTGAGCTTACCGATATCTCTGGCGGCCCCTCGATTACAGTCAAGCCCTTCTCGGTCGCCGGAGTACGCACAGGAAGCCAGGCTGAAGAGGCCGTGTATGTGGGATCTGCCGCAGTTCCTTTGCTCCGAAGAATTACCCCGCTCCCTGATGCCCTGCCCGGTCTTCCGAAGAAACCCGCTTCGGCCAGTGCTCCCTGTTGGCCCTTTCCGGGTGAAGCCATCAGGGCCACTGGCTTGAATTTTTTTGAGATATGCGATTAACTGCAACATCAGCCCTGATCACCCCGGGGCTGGAATTTCTTACTCTGCCCCTCTCGGCTCTTCCCATGCTCCTGCGGAGCACCTTCCTGATTTTCCTCCTGCTCCTCCCGCACCTTCATCCCCGGAACCGGCGACTGCAAGCGGCTGATAATCACCCGTTCATCCGGGGCCATCTCCGCATCCACCAGTACCTCGTCCACCCGTCGCCAAAGCACCCGCGCCTCTCTGAAGGAAAATACACCGTCTCCATTGACCAGCCAAAGACGGTTGCCCTCGCGCAAAGCCTTTTCCGGCAGCACAAAGATCTTTTCCAGCTGCCCGGCCTCAATCCGCACCCGGACAAAGCTGCCCAAGAGAATCTTTTCCTCTGGTTCACAGGAGCCCTCAATCTTCTCTGCCGCCTTCTCTGTCGCATCCTCGCCCCCAAGGCACAGCGGATCAGGCAGGTTAACCAGCAACCGGGCCATCCGCCCCTTGGGATCAAGATCCGCCAGCAACTTAAACACTGTCCCCTGCCGGACCACGGACTGCCCCCCCTGCCCTCTCTCTACAACAATCTGGACCTTACTGCCCTGTTGCCCCTCCTGATCAGGAAACTGCATGCGCTCCAGCAGAAATAAGGGTACAGCGACCTGCACCCAGAAGGTATCAGTGGCCGCAAGGGTGGCAATGGCGGACTGCCTGCCGATAAACTGTCCCTTCTCCACCTCTTCGTCCAGGACAATACCGGAAAAAGGGACACGGATGGTTGTCCGCTTTTCAGCCAGTTCTGCGGCCTCCAACCGTGCCTCTGCCGCAGCTATCTGCGCCTGCACATGGCGAAGATGCGGTTTGCGCAAGGCCAAATCCCGGTTGGCCTCGGCCTTGCTCATCTCCTTGGCCAAAATCCGCCATTCCTGGCGGGCAATCGTCTGCTTGCCCTGCTCCAATGCAAGCTCATATTTTGCTGTGGCCAACTCGGCCTGACGCTCACGAACCTGGAAGCGATAATCTCGGGCATCAAGACGGATCAGCAACTCTTCCTTATTGATGATCCCGCCCGGAACCAGCTTTTCATTCTGCTCCAGAATCCGACCCTCAACCTCGCTGCGCAGAACAAGTTTTCTCGCCGGAAGAACGGTACCCGAGGTCTCAAAGACCACAGACTCGGTACTCGGCTGGACCGCAACGGTTTGGACCAGAGGAACGGCTCGTTTGGGCCGCGCCTTTCTGGGCCGGGGCTTATTGGTATAAAAATGCCAGGCTGCACCGGCCGCCGCTGCAAGGATCAGCAGAGAAAAGACTGCTTTCAAAAAGACTTTCATGGATTTATAGCAAGAACTATTGCAAGGATTCAGAAGAAAGAGGTTGGACCGGGCTGCCGCCCAGGGCATGATATAATTGGAGACGATAGCTGAGCCGGACTCGCTGTTGTCGGATAAGGGATCGCTCCAGATTCTGGACAGAAACCAGAGCCGAAAGCACGGGCAGATAATCGCTTACCCCGTGCAGATAGCGATTGCGCGTCTGCTCAAGAAGGGATTCTGCCACCCGAAGCTGTTCCTCAAGGGCCACGAGCAATTTGCTCTGCTCCTGTTCTTGACGCAGACTGTTTTCCACCTCTTCCACAGCCTCAAGATAGGCCTGAGACCAGGCAGCCATTTTTTCCTCGACCTTGGCCTTTTGGCGCTCCACCTCATTTTTTTTCTGATCCCAATCCACGAGAGTGGCCAGGGCCTCGGCAAAGATGGAAAAAAGCAGGTCGCCGCTGCTCAGGCCTGCTGAACCGCCCAATTTCAGGCTGGGCAGCCGTTCAGCTACGGCCTCGGCAACTCGATAATCTGCAGCTGCCACCTCCTGTCGGAGCTTACGCAAATCCGGGCGATTGAGCAAAAGATCCGCTGGAAGACCAAGAGCAGGCAAGGGAGGAAGTTCGGGCAGGGCTTCAGCCAGAGGCAGAGCCTTGCTGTCCGGCATACTATCTGGCATGCGACCAAGGAGAACATGCAGACGATTGCGAAGAACAGCGAGGCGGGCTTGAATCGGGGGCAGTTGGGCATTCACCGAGGCCAGCAATTCTTCCTGCTGAAGAACATCGGTCGAAGAAACAGCCCCGTTGGCAAAACGAAGTTTAACCAGATCACGGGTCGTTGTGTCGGCAGTAATCTGGTGCTGGAGGAGGTCAAGGAGCAGGGCCTGTTCAATGAGTTCGTAATAGGTTGCAGCAACCTCAATACTCAGTGCCATAGTGAGATCGACAAGGGCTTCCTGTTCCGCCTGGGCATCAAGAACGGCGGCCTGGGTTGCAGCGGCAAGCCTGCCCCAAAGATCAGCTTCCCAGGAGAAGGTAACACCGATTCTCTCGGAAAAATCGAGAGTACCGTCATCCAGATCCGTCCCCCCCCGAATTCCTGCATCCACCGATGGATAGCGATCCGCACCTGCCTGTTTGACGACAAGACCTGCCTGTTTCAGGCGGGCAACCCCTTGTTTGAGGGTAAAACTGCCGTTCAGGGCTTCCTCAATATATCGAGTCAGCTCAGCGTCATTCAGCGAGAGCCACCATTGTGGTGATCGATTCCCTTCCCGGTCAGTTGCTTCGATACTGTATTTTTCCGGCGGGACAGGTTCCGGCTGCGGATTTTCCCGGACCCTGTGTCGGCAGCCTGCAAGGCAGGTAACGAAACAGAAAAGAACCAGACAAGCGGTTGCATATTTTTTTTTCTTCCTCTTGTCGGAATTGCCCTGAACAAGAGAAATATTCGGAGGGGATTGAGCTGACTGATCAGCACTAAAATCCTGCATGCGCTGTTTCCTTTTTTTTGCAAGGCTCCGGGCGGAAACCCCGGTTTACAGCCCGAAACCGGCAAGATACTCAAAAATTAGACCGCCCCGTTCCCAATCACCATTCCGCTTCCAAGGAACGAGGCAGTTCATCTCATAATCAGTCGGCTCGCGCATACCGAAATATCCTCTAACGCCGTCCGCTTTTCACTTCAATCTCATCTGCGGTAAAAGTATTGTCAATAAGACGTCCTTCCACTTCAACAGAGGAGCCGATCCGCAGCCTGCTGTATTCTTCTTTTATCCTGGTGTTCGGAGTAACCACAACCTCACGACCGTTTATCTTCCATACTCCGTTGACCCCGGCTTGCGGCAGCGTTTCCACTGTCCCGTAAAATTTAGAGCCGCCCCTGCGGTCATCGGAACGACCTTCCCGGCTTCGTTCCACCTCGATTTCATAGGCGGTAAAGCTGTCGCCGTTACGCACGCCTTCCGCTTCCACATATCTTCCGACGGCGGCACGACCATACTTCTCTTTAATTCTCGTTGTGTCGGAAACAAGTACTGTCTTTCCGTTGATAATCCATGTTCCGTTATAACCGCTTTCCGGCATTTTTTCTATCACGCCGTAGAGTTTACTTTCTTCCCTGTACCGCTCACGCCCCTCATATTCAGAGCGTTCATTCCGTTCATTCCGCTCATCCCCGCTGGCATGCACCGGTCCGGCGAATAATGAACACCCCAGCATGAGTGCTGAAAGAATGAGGATATTTTTCTTGAAATTTCTGGCAACGAACTGTGTTCCACCGGCAATCTGATCATTCATTGTATTTCTCCCTGTAAGAGTTGGTTGAGTCGGTGTGATTGCACACCTGATTTTCTTTCATGATACAGGAAAGAAGATGAAGAGAAGATGAAATGACACAACAATCTTCATTTTTTTTATCAGCCTGCTTCGGCGTAAATAACATTGTACAATCAGCTACGTGCAGGACGTTATTCAGCTGCGGATGACGGGAGAAATTCTGAAATAAACATCGGTCAGTTGTTTTTCTTTTTCAGCTTCTCTTCTTCATATCCCAACTCATCCATATGCTGCAGGCCCTCCATCAGCAACTTCATAAAATAACCGATTTCCGGAGCATCAAAATCATCTGAAGCAAGACCGGGATTAAATTTAAAACGCCCTTTTTTCTCCCGAAGTATTTTAAAAAAAGCATACTTGCCTTTGAGTCCCGCATAGGAAGCTTTGATGAGGGCACCTTGACGCAGGGAAAATCGCGCTGTTCCTTCGGGAACCTCGGTGATGGTCAGAATACCGGTCTTGGCATTGGCATGCAGGGTCTGAAAAAGAGCTTCAGGCGGGATTTCCTCCAGCTTGCCGATCATTCCCGAAGCATATTCATCGGAGCGAATCTGATTTGACCGGGCAAGTCTCTTTGCGAGCAGGCGATTGAAATATCTATGCAATGACGGATATTTGTCCATAATGAACTGAAAATTCTTGCGGTGAATGCTCAATATCTGCACGTCTCCGGAGGACTGGATGGTCGAGCCGACTTCCTGGTCACAAATCAGGCTCATCTCCCCGAAGACCTCGCCCTCTCCAAGGGTGGAAATAGAAATCCCGGTCTCATTCAACACATTAACTTTCCCGCTGATCACGATATACAAGTTTTTCCCCGGTGCTCCCTTGCGCAGAACGATCTCATCCTTTGTATAACTTCGCAGTTCGGCACTCTGAATAATTTCCGTAAGATTTCTGGGACTGATGTTGCGAAAAAAGGAAAATTTGCTGATTTTATTCAGCACAGGAGCCATTTCTTTACTCAGCCCCTTCAGATTGTCATGTTCCAGGGTGAAAGGATGTTTGTTTGAGTGTTCAAGACGAATACTGCCCACACAACCTGTGCAGGAGATGAGGCAGTCCGGAATCTGATCGGCACGCTCATACTTGATAACGATCTTGACCAGATCGCCATAGAGTATTTCGCAATTATCTCTGTTCTGATTTGAGTATACAGCTGTCGTACAGACAAAGGAGCTGTCTCCGTCAGTTTCCATCATGATGGCCACCCCGGAAACGGTAAATGCATCTCCATACTGATACTTCGGGCATTTATTTGTTTCGCAGACCCGAAAGACTACTCTTGGAAGTCCCATTCGTTATGTGTTGATAAGTCTGAATTGTACAGATCCGTCTGTCTGAACGACAAAACAATCTCCCTGATCACCCTCGTATAATGTCACGGAGAAGACAGCAAGATGAATAAAAATTGCCTAAAAACCGCGCAGGGTTAAAGCAACGCCCTCGGACAGCCGCCTTTCCATGAAAGAAACGTCATTTTCAATCTATTATGACAATAAATAAAAAAAATGCGCAACGTATTTCCCAAGATCTTTTTGTTTTAGTTCCAATCTCAGGGCACAATCCCCGCTCCTTATACCTGAAGAAAAGATCAAGCACGCTTCATGATCACGTTCCCCGGTCAGAGAAAAACAGTCATTTTTCATGCCGAAAAACACAAAATAAAGGTATAATGAGCAAAATATGAACAGGGCCTGTTCCCGGCAGGTACAACAGCCCGTCCGCATCTCTCACCCGGACTGAAGGAGGAATCGTTATCAGCATCATCGGCAACAAATCAGGATTAAAAACAAAGCAGCTCCGACAACTGGAGCGATTAGGGCAAAAAAAAGTCAGCCCGGATGAAGTTATCGGGCGGGACATGGCTCGTGCCATGACCTCTCTCTCCACGGAGCTGAACCGTCAGGTAGGCCTCATTATCCATCGTTCCGGCCAGGTGGAATTTGTTCTTCTCGGCGATTACAGCCGGATCGAGATACCGGTCCTGAGCAATATACGCACCTCCGGCGGTCGGCTGCGCGGACTCCGCTGTGTCCATACCAGCTTCAGCGGGTCCGTACCGACTGAGGAGGACATCATGGATATGGCCTGTCTGCGGCTGGACATGATGTCTGTCCTGACCATGCAAGACGGGTATCCGGATCTGCTCCATACGGCTCATCTCATTCCCAACCGAACAGACGACCGTGACTGGAACCTTCTTGAGCCGGTACATCCGGCGGCACAGCAACAATCCTGCCTTTCTCTGATTGAGAACATTGAGCAGCAATTTTCCAAGGCACGACCGATTCGCGAAGTCGACAAGGGAAATGATCGGGCTCTACTGGTTTCCGTCAGCACAGGGTCACGAAGCGAGGCCGAAGATTCCATGATCGAGCTGTCTGAACTCGCCAGGGCAGCCGAAGTACAGGTGGTGGACCGGGTTATCCAACGACGGCGCAAACTGCATCCCCGCTTCATCCTCGGACGCGGAAAATTAATAGATATTGTCCTGATGAGCTTACGTAACGGGGCTAATCTGCTTATCTTTGATCAGGAGCTGACCCCGTCTCAGGTCCGTTCGGTCACCAACCACACCGACCTGCGGGTCATTGATCGCACCCAGCTGATCCT
>MTKS01000043.1 GCA_004028495.1 Candidatus Electrothrix marina | reverse complement strand
GAACAGATACGCCGCAAAAACCCCGCCCACAGCCCCGAACAGATGCCCTCCCACGAGATGAATCCGTGAAAAGGGAGCATGCCGCCGAGCATGCTGAGCCCATAGATCAATGCAACAACGATAGAGACGATAACCGGGACGAGTTCTCTTTTCAGTAAACCATAGCTGATTAGGAAGGCTGCTAGTCCATAAATGAGCATACTGGCCCCGATATGATTGGCTGAGCGGGCCAAGAGCCAGACCAGGAGGCCACCGCAGCTGATGATCACGATGAGGACGTCGAAAAAGATTTTTCGGTAAAACAGGGTCAGAAGCAGACTTAGGATAAAGAGGGGAACCGTGTTGCTGACAAGATGTCTGAGATTGAGGTGAAGAAAATTGGTGAGCGGGATGCCTAGCAGGCCGCCAGCCGTGCGTGGGACAATCCCGTAGGCATTGAGCCGGAGAGGGAGGATGAGATCCACAAGATAGACAGCCCAGATCGTGCAGACAAGATAAACAGGAACTGTAGCGACGCCGAGTTTCATGGTTATTCCAGAGGGGTTTGAAGGGAAGGATCTGAACAACCTCAGAGGAGGATAGCAGATCGCTCCCTGTTTCGCAAGAGACGAGAAAATGGGAAAGAAAGCCAATATCCGGTTGCCAATCTTTGGCAGGCGGAATAGTATAACTTGGTTTATCAACCTTTAACAAGAGCATAACGGAGCAGATCCGTTTTTATAGCAGCAGGGGCTAGTGCCCTTGCTGCTTGCCTGGAGATATATAAGATGACTGAACCCACGACCGCCATTTCCCCACGAAAAAGCACCATCAATCGAGAAACCCTAGAAACAAAGATTTCTCTTCAGCTGGAGGTTGACGGCTCCGGTAAGGCCGATATCAGCACCGGCGTCGGATTTCTGGATCATATGCTGACCCTGTTCGCAGTACATGGTTTTTTTAACCTCTCTGTGCAGGCACAAGGCGATACCCATGTCGATGACCATCATACTGTGGAAGATATCGGCATCAGCCTTGGTCAGGCCTTTGCCCAGGCCTTGGGCGATAAAGCCGGTATCCATCGCTATGCCCATGCCTATGTGCCTATGGATGAAACCTTGGCCAGAGTCAGCCTTGACTTTTCCAACCGCCCCTTTCTCCATTACGACGTGACCATCAGAGATCAAAAGGTAGGTACCTTTGACACCGCCCTTGTCAGTGAGTTTCTGCGGGCCTTGGCCCAGCATGCCGGAATCACTCTGCATGTCGATCTTCTGCACGGTGACAATGCCCATCATATTATTGAGGCCGTGTTTAAAGCCTTGGGACGGGCTATGGGGGAGGGTGCTTCCCTGCATCAAGGCCTTGTCGGCACGCTTTCGTCCAAGGGGTCTTTGTAGATTTCTTGTCGGGGTGAACCGCTGTGTTCATCCTTTCATAAACGGGCAGGCACAGGGGTCTGGCCCCTACAGTCCTGCATCGAAAACCGGGATTTTATTTCAGGGGGAAATCCTTGATTATTATCATGGGGGAACAAATGATTGCGAAAAAAAGCAGTATCAAAGGGATTGTCTTGGCAGGGATACTTGCCCTGTCGTTCTTGAGTAGCGGATGCAGCAAAAAGAATCTGAAAAGCACGGCACAACCGCCTGATTTTGCCGTCAGCTGTGTTGCTGTTGCCCCGGCAACCAGCGGTACTCCCTTGGACAGCGAGCTGCTTTCCCAGATAGAGAAAAAAGAACTGGATGACGGGCTGTACTTTTTTAATAAATTTCTGAAAAAGCATTTTCTCAGCTGGCAGGATGTGCGGCTGTTCAGCGATGGGCAATTGAGTGATGGAGAGGATTCCTCAGCTTCGCCTTCCCTGGAACGAGCCAGGAAGTTTGCTGACAAGCTCAGCTGTAACGCCGTGCTGGAAACCACCTTACACCGCTATAAAGAGCGGGTCGGCGGTAAGATGACCGCTAAAGAGCCTGCCTCTGTCGCCTTTGAGTATCGCCTGCTGGCCATGCCGGACGGTAAGGTGCTCTGTCAGGACAGCTTTGATGCAGAGCAGCAATCACTGATGGGAAATCTTTTGAGTTTTCGGGAAGGAACAGGCGGGTCCCTGACCTGGCTCACTGCGGAGGAATTTATGACAAAGGGGCTGCGCAACAGGCTGGGAAAATGCTCCTATCTTGCGGAAGAGAAATAATATTTCACCCATGAAGAGCGTCCTGACTGCCGGAGAAAATCGGCGCATTGCCAAGGCCATGCTGGATTATTCCATGCTGGCTGATGGGGATAAGGTTTTGATTGCCGTCTCCGGCGGTATTGACTCCTTGGTCCTGGCTTGGGTACTTCATAACTGGCGGAGGAAAGCACCGATTAATTACGAGGTGCATCCCGTGTATGTGGACATGCGTCCACCGGGGCCACCGAGAGTACCGGAAGCTGAGACAGGGGGGAGGGCAGGGCTCATTTGCGAGCGACTTGCTGCTCTGGGATTATCCTGCCGGGTTTTACCGGCGGAACTGCCCGCGCTGTCAGGTGCGGAGCAGACTCAAGCAGGAACAGAGGCCACAGGCATCTGCTTCCAATGTGCCCGCAACCGGCGGCGGCTTCTCTTTGATCATGCCCGTGAACAGGGCTTTAACACGATTGCCTTGGGACATCACCGGGACGATATAGTGGAAACCTTTTTTATCAATCTCACCTGTAGCGGCAATATCAGCACCATGCGTCCTAAGCAGGTACTTTTTTCGAGTCGCCTTGCGCTGATCCGACCGCTGGCCTATCTGGTCAAAAAGGAGATCAGGGGGATAGGAAAGCGTCTGGGACTGGACCCGGTGGCCTCTGACTGTCCCGTATCGGAAAAGACCCGGAGGAAAGATATCCGAGGCCTGCTGGAACATATGTATAACCGGATTCCTGGCAGCCGCGAGCATGTTTTTGCTGCGCTCGGCAATGTTCGTCAGGATTATCTTCTTCTTCAGGAATTCTCGACCCATCAATAGAAAACCCATGCGAACCACTCTTGACTGCCTTGTCTGTTTTATGCGTCAGGCCAGATCCGCCGGCTTATTAGCCACTGATAATCCGGCTCTGCAACGGCAGCTCCTTGACGGCGCAGGCCGGTATATGGAAAAGGTGGATACGGAGCTTTCTCCGCCTGAAAATGCTGTGGGCCTCTACGCTCTCTTTGCGGAGATTTTAGGAGACAATGATCCCTTTGCCCAAGTCAAGCAAGAGGGAAATGACTTTGCCCTTTCCTTGCAGGAGGAGATCGAGCAACGGATTCAGGTAGCTGATGACCCGCTCCGGGCCGCAGTGCGGGTAGCAATCGCCGGTAACATCATTGACTATGGGGCCTTGCATAGTTTTGACGCCGCAGCGACCATGCAAGAATGCTTTGATCGAGAATTTGTTTTAGATGATTATCCTGTCTTGCTTGAGGCCCTGCAAGGTAAGCCCAAGGTGCTCTATCTTTGCGATAACTGCGGTGAGATTGTTTTTGATGGTCTGCTGATCAAGGAGATGAACAGGTTGGGTTGTCAGGTGACGGCTGCGGTGCGGGAGTCCCCTATCATCAACGATGCTACAGTCGAAGATGCCCAATCATGTGGTTTAGATAGGATCTGTTCGGTGATCAGCAATGGAACTCGTTGTCCGGGTACTCCGTTGGAGTCCTGTAGTGAGGAATTCAAGGAGCATTTCCAGGCGGCGGACCTGATTATCAGTAAAGGGATGGGTAATTTTGAGACCTTGTCCGAGGTATCGGCCCCGATTTTTTTCCTTTTTACCGTGAAATGCAAGCAGGTAGCTCGGCATCTCACTGAGCGCCAAGGGTTTGAGCCTGGTTTCTTAAAAGGGGCTGGTGAGATGGTTTTATTGCGGCAGCTGGAAACGGAATGAGTCCGGGATGCTGTCGGTCTCCGAAGACAGAGAGACCATACTCCTTTGATCGTATTCGTGTGTACTTCACAAAGAACGTCTCTGTCTTCATCGTGGACATACTCACCGCGCTCCCGTGATTGACCGCCCTGTTTTCTTCCTAAGCACTGAATCGTGCCGAAAATAGGCGATTTTGCTGTCGCTGGAGTAGCCCGTGTCCCCGATTGCCCCGGTAGCTTGAAGGTATATTCGCCGAGATGGCCGACTAAAAAAAACGGGGTCTATTCCCTATTTTTCTTTTTCCTTAAAACTTCCCGCTATCACCATTCCGCTCTTTTACCGCGTTTTTTTCTTCAAAGATGTTCTGCTGCTCAAGCTTACTATCTATATAGCTCACGTTGACAAACCGTTTCTCGTTACATCGAAAAAGAGTCGTGCTAATCCCACCCTTGTATTTTGTCGTTGTTGTCGTGCAGTCCTTAAAAATTTCTTTTTTATTTCGTATTATCCCCTTCCCTGCAACCTCTTCATCTTTTATATATTTCCCTCCAAGTGTCTTCCCTATCTTTTCATACAGAGCCGCTCCCCTTTCTGTGCTTTCAAGGTCTCTCCAATCTATTATTATTCCATAGAGTACATTGCTTTTCTTCGTGAAGACTAAACTCACCTTTGCTTCTTCTTGAAAAAGGGAACTGCTATAATGTATTTCATTTGATGCAACACCACCGCCTCTGGATACCTTTGCATGTGTATTTAATTCTATTTTTTCACGCTTCGCCGTATCGATGACCTTGTTCTTTGTTACACCCGTTTTCCATATATCAAACTCAAGCGCATTGCCCTGTACCGGTAATAATATCATTACCATGATCAAGATTATTTTCTTCATTGCCGTCCCCTCTCTTCTTCCGAAGAATTGAAAATTTTCTCTTGCTGATCAGCGTGTTCAAACAAAAACAGCCCATCCCGTTACCACGGCATGAGCTGTAAATCACCTTCTACAATCGGTTTTCTCAAAACGAACACACATATTAACTTCAACTTACACAAAGAGTTGGTTCCTCGGCAGTTGAAATTATGAGACAATTTCTTTCTTTGTAATTTTGCCAAGTGCGTAAAAAAAGTTACGCATACTGCTGAGACAATTTTGATCAAACTCTATTCTGTTACGCAGCGCTTCAATATAATTGGGTTTGGTAACTTCTTGGGGATTCTTCTTGCTGTAGCGAATATTTTTTCCCCTCAGCATGGATTTAAGATATTGGAAATGGTAATCACCGATTGATCCGCAAAACTCTCGCGGTTGCCGCATTTCTTCAGGATCGTTCCGGGCGACATCATAATGTTTGCTAAAAGCGGAACGTTCAGCAGAAGGTTGGTTTTTCGAGTAAATACGAGGATTACCGAGAAACCATGTCTCCATACAGACAACCTGCGGCAGGATGATGAATTCGCAATCATTAAACATGATATCGTTGCTTCTGACAAAATCTTCAACCTCCTCTGTTTTTTCCGCTGCTGAGATATCGTCTGTATCAATAGCCAGAACGAAATAGTCAAATTTCCCAGAAGCATTAACATCAGCTACTGAATCAACAAGATGATTATCAAGAATGCTCGGAAATCCGCCGCCGCTGATCAAGTAGTAGTTATTATCGGTTGCTTCACAGGGGGAATTCACTCGCTCCAGTTGAGGTGCAAGATGGGCTAGCCATTTGGGATAAACTTTCCGCTCAGTCTTGCCTTCCACCAAGAAATACAAATTCATGATTCTACGCCTTCAGAGTAGATATCCAGATTAATCAGCTGAGTGAAGGCTTTATGTTTTGATTTGTCAAAGTTAAAATCGCTAGCATTGCGGGCGACGACAGCACCACCTTTTCTGGTGACTATTTTCCAATCAGTATGTTTTATATTGTTAATTATATAAGGGTGGTGACTAGTAATAATAAATTGTAAGCCTCTTTCCGCTGAAACAATGGTTTGGGCGAGTTCATCAATACAATTTATCCCAAGACTGTTTTCAAATTCATCAATCAAAATCAGGCTTGAATCAGCGCATAAGTATAACTCAGCAATATGCATCAAAGTTCTGAGCATTCCGGATGACATTCTAGTTTCAGGAATCCACTGTTCTATGCCCTTTTCCTTGATTTGAATAAATGGCATTTCCCTTAGGAAAAGAGGAACGTGCTTTCCATTATGCTGAAGCGGTTCTACCTTAACTCCTTCAACATAGGGAAAGACATCAATAAAGGCTTGGGCAATATCCTCAAAAGATTTCTTCTGATTTTTATAGATGAAATATAGCTTCAACTTAACATCTTCGTTTGAATCCCGTATAGTCTTAATTGATCTATATTTCTCCAGTTTTTCTTCAACTTCATCGTCAAAAGCGAACCTGTTTATATCACTGGTGTTATCGTCAAATATTACCTTGTCGAATTCCCGCTGGGCTTCTTGTATTTGTTCTTCTTCACGAAGTAAAAAAACAGCACTTTCATTTTTAGACAGTTTGACGGTTTTTTTCCCATTAAAAAAGATTCCGTCGATATTTCTATCTATCACCAACTCATCATTAATATAAACTCGCTCCGAGTCAATCCTTGGCTTTTCTTTTTCGTCTTCATCATTGAAGCCGAAGGTATTCTCTACTGAAAAGCCCTTATCTTCAAACTCTCCTTCCCATGTATATTTTCGTCCACCGGTAGTTAAAAATTCAATATACCAGCTGATCCCGTTTAACGATGCCCCTTTTGCTACCCTTCTGACATCAAGAATCGACTTTAAGATCCTTGTCTTCCCTACCCCGGATGCACCAACTAATAGCGTCAGCTGATCAAAAGACAAACGTTGAAGCTCCCAGCCTGTTGTCTTGTCTATATACGATAATGTCTTGATACGCATTGCTGTTTTTCCGTAATGAATGTTTGATGAGGAATCTCATCCCCTCACATACGCATCCACATCATTAGCCACAATCACCCCGTAATTAATCGCCCCCAGCCATCCGCTCATGATAATTCCCACTGAGCCGACATGAAACAGGCCGCCCACCTCTTTAAAGAGGGAACGGGAAATATCCAGCCCCTCGAACTTGGTGCCGAAGGAAGTGCCTTTGGTATGGAGGGTATAGCGATTAAAGGTCTTGGGCGTGGCTGAGGAAACGGTATCCACCTTGTCACGGATGCCGGGGATATATCTCTCCAGGTCAACAAAACAACGCTCCACCATAGCCCCTTTGGCCTCTTTATACGCAACATCATCCAGCCCTGCCCAATCGTCGTAATTACCGTTCATAGAGGCAACCACGGTGTAATCCGGCTTTTCCGGACGGGTCTTAGGATAGTAGACCGAGAAGGTGCGGCTCCTGGTATCCATGCGCCGCATTTCTTCCGAGGAAAATTTCTCAGACGTTGAGGTAAAAAGCAGATCCCCTATATCCGGGAAGGACTCCCCTTTACGGATGCCGAAATAGACCTGACAGGAAGAATTATTCACCACTACCTTATCGAAACGGGAGAGAAAATCAGTGCTGAATGCTTCCCGTCCGGCTAAGTTATCAATGGTATTGGTGATGCCGGAATTAGAGACCACAGCCTTGGCCGTAATTTCCCGACCTCCGACAAGGACACCCCTGGTTTTGCCGTTATCAACCAAAACCCGCTCGACCTTGGCCCCGGTGCAGACGGTCACCCCGTTCCTTTGCAGATCATCCGCCATCATGCCGATGAGTTTGTCTGTACCGCCCTCAAAGGTGAATACCCCCCGACTCATGAAATTGGAAAAAACAATCCCGTAGGTAATGGCAGGCTCATCCAGCGTAGAGCCGTTGGCATAGGTAATGGGCTCCATAAGGAGGCGATGGACATCGGATCGCCCCGGAAAGAACTGCTCAAAGAGCTCCCGGGTGGTCATGCCCTGATCATCATAAAAATTCATCGCCCTGACTGTGTTGAAAAAATCATCCACTGTGGTTCGATCAATCTTGAAATCCTCATGGAGGATGCGGACAAAATCATCCTTGGCAAAGGTGGTGGTCAGAGAAAACTGTGGATTATCAAAGGCGATATTTTTGAGCTGAACAATGGAGTCTTTGATCTCCTTGGACCAGTATTTTTTACAGGTCTTGATCATCCCATGCGGAAAGCCGTGCAGAGAGACGTCAAAGATATGCCCTCCCCGCTTAAACCAAGTCGCCAACCCGCCCAACTGGATATGGTGCTCCAGCAGGAGAACCGCATGGCCCGCCTTGGCAAGGCGGTTGGCACAGGTCAGGCCGCCGAGACCGGAACCGATAACAATAACGTCGTAGTTGTTTTGAACCTTGTCAAGAGGTGTACAGGACATAGCAATAAACTCTTTCCATGTTAACAAATTACCCAGAGTGCTTTACCCAAGGCTGTTGAATCGTTTTTCCCGCGAAATAATCCGTTTTAATCAATGATAGGCAGATCGTTCCTGTTCTTTGAAGAAAATTTGATTTTTTTCATCTCTTTCTTAAAACAATCAGGACAATAGCCGTGCGAGCATTCGACATTCCAGTTATTTTTGAAATATGCCTCAACCTGCATCCAGACTTTCTTATCGTCCTGTACTTTCCCGCAAACCGGACAGATGAAGATCATATTGTACAATTCAGCTATCTCATTGATTTCTTCAATCACCAAAAGGGCATGGGGACTGCCGCGAAAGGAAAACTGTGATACCGTGACTAATGCGTATATCTCGGTCTTATGATCATTCTGCATGATTTCCATACGAGTCCGCCGGCGAACAACACGCTTGCCCTGCAAGGCCTGAGTGACGGAATTTCTAATAATGCAATCAGAGCATTTGGGCGATTTTCCGCACCCTTTTGGTGCTTTTTTAGAATGGATACAATGAAGTATTTCTCCGGCACGCTGTTGAAGAATGGTGTTTCGCCCGGAGCGCATAAGTTCCTCTGCCGCCGCATTATATTCCTGAATCCTAACATCCTGATCGACCACAAAGACCATGGAAGGCAGGGCATCAAAAACCTCCCTCAGCATGTATTTTTCTTTCATGGATATGAAAATACGTTTAAGGAAAAAAGGGGGCAAACCATAGAGAAATTCTTAAAAAATAATTTTTCATGACAGGCCAATTTCACGGCCTTTCTCTATCAGCAGATTGAGCTTAGCCGC
>MTKS01000042.1 GCA_004028495.1 Candidatus Electrothrix marina | reverse complement strand
TGGTGTCGAAAACTCAGAACCGACAACAGTGACTGTCTCTCCTTCTTTAAAAGTAAACAAGTCCGGACATTGGCTTGTCTTCGGTTCAGGAAACACATGAATGACGACAGACTGTTTATCGGCAGTTTCCACATCAAAATGCAGTCCTTTTTGGCTGCCCCCTGGCGGCTTTCTGTACTCAACCTTCCTGATCGTCCCTTCAATCTCCATAAGGGGTGTTTTCCACGACTTACCGCATGAGTATATGGATGGCAGTAGCTCTTTCTTGCATATTTCATGATTGAATATAGTATTGTCATACTCACCCGTTGTCCGATCTCTGAGTTTCAGTGCTTCTGAACTTTGTCGAGTAATTTCAGCGGCACAAATGTTTGCTTGATTTCCCAATAACTCGAAGCCGACAACAGTAACTGTCTCTCCTTCGTGAAAACGAAACAAGTCTGGGCATCGGCTTATCTTATATTCAGGAGATACATGAATGATAAAATTCTGTTGATCAGCGGTCTCTACGTCAAGATGCAATTCATTCAGGCCGGTCCCCGGTTGGGGGCTGTATTCAACCTTCCTGATTGTCGCCTCTTTAATTTCCTTTGGTGATGCTTTACAAGGCGTTCCGCATGACGTTATAATTGTATCTTTCTGATTTTCTTCAGTATCCGAGCGTGGGGGGTTGGTGGCGATAGTAGTAGTAGTAGTAGTAGTAGTAGTAGTAGTAGGAGGAGGAGGTGGTGGTGGTGGGATTATAAGAGCGACAAGGGAAAAGAGTGCATAAAACAGAAGAACGGCAGAAATTATATAGCAAACCGGAGCAATAATAGAAAAGTTTTTTTCCTGTTTCACAACGATGGCCTTTTATAATTGACAGAAAGGAAGCTGACAAACAAAGCAAAAATTGCCTGGCAGGTGGAAATTATCAAGGATAATTTGATGATACAGATATCGGTTGTGATGGGCTGTGATGTATACGAGTTGGTGACCACCCGGGTGCTATATCGAAGACCCTGTCGCCCTCCTGAACCGCAACAAACCGGTTTTTTACCGCATCGCGGTTCAGGCGTATGAAGAATTGCTCGACCGTCTTTAAATCTTCAGCGAGATACTCCGATATAAAAAAGTTTTCCGAAACGGGCGTCTTTTTTCTCCTGAAGAAAATATTTATCAAGCATTGCAACAACCATCTTTTTTTGGCCAAGCCACCTGAAGTATGTTTCTTTTTCACCTTCAATCATATCATGAAGGGCTTTCAGCTTAGGCCAGCATGAGGTCAGCACGGATATTGAACAGGCATAGTGAACAGCTGCCAGAAAAGGTGTCTGCCAAGGCTCAACAAAAATAAAACGTCCTCCCGGCTTGAGAATTCTTTGTACTTCAAGCAACACCTTTTCAAGATCCTCGGGAAGGATGGGAAGATGGTGAAGTCCTCCCTGAACAAGAACAATATCCTTGGACATGTCCTGGAATTGCAGAGTGCGGCAGTCTCCGGCATAGAGCTTTGCATTTCCCGAATATTCCTTTAATAACGCCTTGCTTAAATCAACCCCTTCAACAGAGGTGAACCCGCATTCCTCCAGAACTACAAGTCCGTTCCCTCGCCCGCAGAACAGCTCCACCACATCGGCATCCCTCGGCCAGTCGGCAGCACCGAGAGAAATTAAGCGTTTTTTGAATTTCGCAATCTCCTCCTCCGGAGTTTCAAACGCTTTATATGCCCTTTCCCACTCTTCATCAGTGCCGATTTCTGTTTGCACCCAAGAGGTAATTCGTTTTTGACCCGCCATAAATCGTTATGAACCTCCTGAACGCAACAAGGCCATAAAGTGAAGCCGTCCGCCGCATATCCACTCAAGAGGCCAAGGGTATAAAGTGAAATCCGAGCTGATATGCTCAATCCGCAAAGACAGCCGAGTAAATATTTCTGCCCATTCTTCCTCTGTGAAATACCTGCACCGCAACGAAACACCGTGTCGCGCATTGCCGACCCAGTCCATTAACGAGAGACGTGAATGGGCGAGGAGGCCGGTCAGATTATGATCCTTAATAATTATGGCCTGACGGGCTACACGTTTCGCCTCACGAAGAAGAGCGGTCGCGTCGTCACAATGGTGCAGGACATCAATAAACATCGCCACATCAATACTCTTGTTTTCCCACGGCAGCTGCTGGCCGTCAATCTTCCGGACAGGTATAGCTGCGGAAGGTCTGACAAGGACATCCGCTCCGCACACCTTTATATCCTGTCGTCGTGCCGCAAGATCGGCAGCAAGCAATCCGTCGCCGCACCCGATGTCAAGCACTGAGCAATCAGGCGGCACCGATTGAACCAGAAGATCGGATAACACACGAACCCGTCTGGTATGTATATATGAGCCGTGAACGGAATCAAGCAGGCTCATTTGCGCGGCATCCCGAGAATACTGGCGAAGAAACTCCCCATAACACTTTGATACCCCAAAATTGTCAGCGTAAAACCGGGAATCACGATTCGCATAGTCTCGGCATAATCAAGCCCGGCAAAACCTGTTTGCCACCAATGGACCACCGCAGTACCGAGTGTAACAATCCCGCAAAGCGATACACAGGCTCCGACCGTTATTCCTTTCTCCAAGGTAAAGATCTCAAAGAAACGATTTATCCGTTTATCTTCCGGAATAAATTTTTCCCGAATGGAGAAAATTTTTGCCAATACGGCAAAGGACATACTCTGGTAACCGATTATAATGGATAAGCTGGCGAAAAGAAGGGTATGCGCATCAAGAACAGCCCCGAAAATCGCAACCCCGGGCATAGCGAGACCGTAGCCGATAAGCCCGAGGAAAACCAAAAAAAGTCCGGGCATTAAAAAAAGCCATCTGGGGCTGTACATCATAAAAAAACGCAAGGTCCGCCAGCCGTCACTGAAGGTCTTCAGATGCGGTGCCCGATTCTTCCGTCCGTCCGGATGGAGGGTAATGGGTACTTCAGCGATCTTCTCTCCTGTCAGACTGCTTTTGATCAACATTTCAGTGGCAAATTCCATGCCGGTACAGGTGAGTTTGAGCCGGTCATAAAGCTCACGGGTGAAACCTCTGAGCCCGCAATATACATCATGGGTAGGCATCTTAAACATCTTTCTCGCCATAAAGGTAAACATCGGATTGCCCCACCAGCGATGCAGGAAGGGCATGGCCCCCGGTGCGACAGTTCCGCCGCCGCCGGGCAGCCGGCACCCCATCACCAAGTCATAGCCGTCTCGTAATTTATCGACGAATTTAGGAACTTCGAGGAAGTCATAACTGTCGTCCGCATCTCCCATAATCACAAATTTGCCAGCAGAACCTTCAATGCCACCCTGTAAAGCGGCACCGTATCCCTTTGCCTGCACGGCAATTATTCGGGCGTTCATTTTCTCCGCTATTTCAAGAGAACCGTCCGTGCTGCCGTTATCCGCAACAATCACCTCGCCGGTGATACCATGGTCACGCATGGCCCTCTGTGCCTTCTCAATACATATCTCCAGCGTATCCGCTTCATTGAGGCACGGAATGACAACGGAAAGCTCTATTGATGATTCGTCGTTATTATTTTTTGATTCAGTAGTTGTGGTCATGATTCTTTGTTTGCAATAAGTGGCCGGTTATGATGATGAACAGCACCTTTCAATAACAGGGGGAGCATAATAACACTGCAATATACCACAAAGACGCTGTATCTGAAATCAGCAGCCGCACTAATGAAAATAAAAGGCAGCCAGTACATTGTCCCTGTTATCAGTACCAGAAGATATTGTCTGAAATGTTTGCCGAGTGCATTACGGTATAAAAATATACCGACAAACTGCAGTAGAATCAAAACAAAATAGACCCACAGCAGGTAGAGCGGTGTCTTATCCAACAACAGTTGAGCGAGTTTTTCTGCCCTGTGCAACACTTTTTTATTCCTGAAATCTAAATCCTTGGAGGCCTCATACAACCAATCATCTTTTTTCCAAGGTTTATAGATTTTGAACTGATAGGGTAGAATTATCGGTTTCTTTATCCCCAGCATATACAAGACAATCCTGGTTCTCACCTTGAGATAGGCCAGCGGATACTTGAAAACCAACCTGAAAAAATCCTGTTTAAACTTTTTATCCGGGAACGATTTCTGCCATTTAACTCGGCTGATCAAGGGAAGCCATAAAACCGAAGCAGTATAGGGAACATAATAATCTTTTAACTCTTTAACGGTTAACTTGGTCGCCGGGTCATGAAAGACATATTGGGGAATAATATTTTTTTTTAATTCTACGGACATTACCCATAAATCCCAGATAAACGCTGAGTTCTCCATGTTGTGAGCAACCTGCCAGTCTTTTACAAAGCCGAAATTCGCATATCTGGTCAATTTAACACCCCCGAAAAAAAGCATTGGCGTCAGTACGCAGAGCAGGATTGTTTTTTTCTTTTTCTCCGTTTTAATCAGTAAAGATAATACATAAACTATATAAGGAAGAAGACAGATTACAGCATTATGCCGTACAGATGCCCCGTACAGTAAAAAACAGATCGACAGCAGAAGCCATATCTTTTTTTTATCGGCTTCAAATTTAAACAGCAGCGCAAAAGCCATGGAAAGGGACGTAAGCATTGAAACATCTTTCCATATCACACCGTTGAAAAAAAAGATCGGGGGAAACAAACCAAGAATAAGAATGAAAAGGCATCTATGGGTAATTCTGGAATAAAAAACATTGGCGAGCGTGTAGAGCGACAAAAAATAAATGAGATAATGAAATATCAGTAACCCTTGCGTACCAGGAGTAATTTTATTAAACAGTGACCAGAGGTACACCATGACAGGAGGATGCCAAGTGGTAAGATATCTTGGATCTATCACCTGTAACCACTGGGCAACGGAGTCCAGGGACATAGCACCGGGATAAAAAATATAGATTCCAAAAAAAGCCAAGGCCATGCTGATGAACAGATCAAAATGGCTTAGAATGAATTTAAATGCAGGAGTATTATTGTTTTTGTTGACTATTCTGGTATTCATATTTTTTCTTGTAGAAATAGACGGTGCCACCAAGGCCGAGGCTGTTCGGTAGTAACTTGCAACTGATCTGGAAAACTGAGTTGATGCGTATCGAAAAATTGCTGCACCCCTGTTTCTTTTAGTTTGATTCTGATCTCCAGAAGGTCTCCGGTATCAATAACTTCTTGTTGCAGTTCCGGTAAAACAAATATCGGATCCGGCCCGTAGGAAAAAATAATATTCTTTTTTTCCGGGAACAGCCATTTTGCATCACCGGTCAAAAAGAGAGACTGGAACTCATTTGGATCACTAAAAGATATAATCTCGGAGTGTTGAGTTTTGTTGCATACCGTAAGAGATGCAATTTCAATTATGCCTACCCGAATGCCGGGGTCCAGACGGAGCCAAAGCGGCGATTTTTCTGCTGGCAGTTCAAAGGAGATTGTCGCCCATTCCTCGCTTCTATAATGTCGCCACTGAGATTTTTCGCTGACAAATTTTCCCTGACCATCCCAATATAATTCAGCAAAGTTATTTTTATCTGTTTCCTTCCCGCGCCATACAGCCTTTTCCCGATCTGAAAAAGATTTTTGAGCAGCAGCCTGAAAAAAAGGTATTCTCGCCTCAAACAATTTTTCTGTATATTGTTTGAGGTACTCTCTGCTTGTCGGTCGTTTGGCTGTTATTTCTACCAGCACTTTTTCAAACAGATCAGCGCATTCATCCCAATCCGGCCATTCGGAGGCTGTCTGTAGAGCCCCCTGTTTCAGGCGTTCCAGTTCCAGCGGATTTTCTTTGAGATGCCGAAGAAAACGAATAACTTCTTCCTCCTCATCTCGTGCTACGACATAGCTGTTCTGATCATGAATAATATACTCGTCATGGCCGGTCACGTCATAGACCAGGGCTGTGCCGCCGCAGTGGAACATCTCCAGAGGCGGGCCGAACATTCCCTCTACATAACTGAGCTTGAGCAGAAGGTCACAGGAACGGTAGATTTCCGGGGTTTCGTGAATAGGAATTTGCGAAAACACCCTGTCAATATGCTCGTACTGATCAACAGCCGATGAAGTGAGAAGCCAGATTTCATCGACCCCGGCTTCTTTTGCCAGCCTGATGGAGGAGGGAACATTTTTATAGGCAACATCAACCGGACCTTCCACCAGGACTCGGAAGCGGCCCGGTTCACGGGGAGCAACGGCTTTTCCTTTGGCAGTATAGATGTCCTTGCGAATGCCGTTGCGCACCAGTTGGGGATAATTATTGTATTTTCTATAGATGTAGTCCTGGATCCAAGCAGCCTCGGTGATGATCGGCAGGGCGTAGGAATAGGTTTTTTCGCAGATCTCCTGCCATACACCTATATCTTTTGTGTTGTAGTTTGTCGGATCCGGCTCTTCGAAAAAACGAGTTTCTATGGATTGGACAAAATAGGCGTAATGCGCAGCTTTGAGTTCATGAAGCAAGAAGGGGCTCTGCCACCAAGTTGCCAGTACCATATCAAAGGATTCCGCCTTGGCCTGTTCCAAAGTTAGCCATTCCAGTTCATGGGCAGATGAATGCCATGCATGTTCTTCCGGTGTCACCTCCTGCTTGGTTACCAGGATAACTCGATGCCCCTTTTTTTTCAGCCGGGAGGCATGTTCATAAATAACATAGGTTCCTCCGTTAATCCTTGGGGAACCCAGAAAAATACCTATTTTCATAAGAAAGACAAGTGGTTTGGAATCAGGTGGCTGAATCGGAAAACAAAGCTTTCATTTTGCGATAGGGAGCAGCTAAAATATTCCCCAGCAACCAGCGTTTGGATGCAAGGATATCATGCAGCTGTTTTTCTGCCCCTGCCAACTGTTCAGTCAGACTGTTGATAACAAACTCCTGTTCTCGATAGAGGTATTTGTCGATGATGAATATCTGCTCCGGAGCAGGCGGAAGGCAGGCGGAAGGGATTTCACTTTTTTTATAGATAAGATTGAGCACGATTCGGGAAAAGGCAAGCGGTACATCAAGGCATTTAGCCTCGAAAAAATAGCGCAGCAGTTCTTCTTCAAGGGAGACATCCACCCAGCTCAAAATTTCCTGCTCAAAGCCGTTGGCGACGAGATATTTTCCGTGATCCTTACCAAGGGCCAGTTCAAAGTCGTGATAGCTTGCCCCTCTGCCCCAACGCATGATTGAGGCATCCAGGTCTTCGCAGGAAAGAGATGGTGCATCGGTAAAACAATTGCCGAATCCTTCTCTTGGTGATCGGTCGGCGTAGCGAGCGTATAATTCTGTGGGCAGAAGATGCTGAAAAGGAAGAAGAGAAGTATGCGTATCGGTATATTGCAGCAGGTTCGGTGTCTCGGTGACGACCAATATTCCGTCGGGATTCAGCAGCTCCCAGCATAATTTTATAGTTTCATGACGCTCCTGAATCGTCTGGTGCTCAAGAACAGCAAAGAGGAGGATAATATCAACCCCGTCCGCGTGATTTTCCTTCAGAGTGCCGACGAGATGCTGAGGTGCAACAAGATGCAGGGCTACATTATCAAACTCCATAACCTCCATGCGTGCCCGGGCCCCGGCAAGGGCCTGCCCGTCAATATCATAGCCGTCTATTTTGTCGACAAAATGAGCAAAGGCCGCTGTGCTTGAGCCTGTACCGCTGCCGATTTCAAGAAGCGTTTTTCCAGTCAGGTCAACTTGTTTTGCCACCCAGGGAACGACATGTTTGAGCGCACTGTTATAGCGCCGATAGACATTGGCTTTGATGTCTTCTTTGCCGGTTTCTGTGGTCAGGAATTCCTGATCGTAATTTTTGAAATAGGTGGCCAGCAGGGCTTCCTCAATCCGGCGCAGCTTGTCGCTGTCTTGGACAATATATTTGTCACACATTGGGTTGCTTCCTGCTCACGCCGGATTGGGTCAGTATGCTTTCAGCTGTCCGTTTGATTTTGAAATCAGCTACGGGATGAGAACGTCCTATGTATATTGCGCTGTAGAATAGTTTAGCGTTCATGTGCTTGATTTTACAGGGGTGACAGTTAATGTTTTCAGGTCATTGTTGAACATACCGTGGATGGATCGTCCCGGCGTTACAGCGGTTATCGAGGCGATATCATGGGCCCAGCATTGTACAACATGTCCCAAGGGGATCAAGCCTTGGCCGATTCCTACGGTAATCGTGTATTTATAAGGATATACTTCTGGCCATATGAATGAATACTCAACGAAATTATAGCCGGCATCAAGATGCAGAGCCGAAGCGTCAAGACAAAGGCTGTTTTCACCGAAGAGCGCATTGCCTATTCTGTCCTTGATATTATATCCAAAGATGATCTCATTCATGTCTGTGACAGCATGAACAAGCAATCGGATAGTGATGATGTCTCCCTGCTGGACCACGTTGATCGGCTTTCCCTGGCCGGTGATACTTAAGGACTCAATAGCAACCTGCTCAACACCGGAGCGTTTTTTATCAGGTACGCGTGTCCATTGGGGAAAATCATCTGCGAGCTTTGCCATTTTTTCGGTAATATCTTGCGGTAACACCTCGGCCCGCTCCACAGTTTCTGTTTTTTCTCCCCCGCTGAAATGCTCGTCGTGGAGTATCTTGGTGTACTGATTGACCCCCTCCATCGGATCACCGTCAAAGGTAACATGTCCGTTTTCCAGCAGCAGAACGCGATCGCAGAGGTTGATAATCGAATGCATGTCATGGCTGACCAGCACAATGGTACACCCTTCCATCATCTTTTTCATATGGGTCATACATTTCTGCTGAAAAAAGATATCACCGACAGAAAGAGCCTCATCAACAATCAGGATTTCCGGCTGCACGCTGACCGCAGCGGCAAAGGCTAGGCGGATATACATACCGCTGGAGTAGGTCTTGACCGGGCGGTCAATGAATTCGCCGATATCAGCAAATTCGGCAATTCGCTGGAACCGCTCATCAGTATCGACTTCGGAAAATCCCTGAATTGCCGTATTGAGATAGACATTTTCTCTGCCGGTGAATTCCGGATTGAAACCGGCACCAAGCTCAAGCAGGGCTGAGATGCGTCCGTTCACTGCCACAGTTCCTGCGGTCGGCTGCTGAATGCCGGTGATAAGCTGAAGTAAGGATGATTTGCCGCTGCCGTTTCTGCCGATGACGCCGAGGGCCTGCCCTTTTTTGATATCAAAAGTGATATTATTGAGTGCGCAAAACGGCGTATGGTATTGTTTTCCACGCGGATGGAA
>MTKS01000041.1 GCA_004028495.1 Candidatus Electrothrix marina | reverse complement strand
CCTTTCCGGAAGCCATTAATTTAGTGGATGAAAAGGGTGTCGCTTATTTCTGGAACAGAGGTTGAATATGTCCGCCCGCATTATTATGAACAGCGACGCTATTGAGCGGAGCATTGAACGGTTGGCTATGGAGATTCTTGAACGGAATCAAGGTGTGGAAAACTTGGCGATTGTCGGAATCCACACAGGCGGAGTCTTTATGGCGGCTCGGCTCCATGAAAAAATTACCGATCATGAGGATAATGAGGTACCGACCGCCAGTCTGGATATCACCTTATACAGGGATGATTGGAGCCTGATTTCGCAAAATCCCATTGTTCGTAAAACCAATATCGAATTCAGTGTCGAGGATAAAAATGTTGTCTTGGTGGATGACGTCATTTTTACCGGACGCACTATCCGGGCCGCTATGGATGCAATCATGGATTACGGGCGCCCCCGTTCCATACATCTGGCTGTTTTGGTTGACCGTCAGGGGCGTGAACTCCCTATTCAACCGGATTATACCGGAGTTTGTATTCGAGCTGATGAGTCAGAGCGGGTTGATGTGCTGCTGTCTGAGGATCGGGAGGGAGATGAAGTTGTGGTTGACAGAAAATAACGCAGTTGAAAAGATTTTTTTTGCAAAACTTCTGGGATAAGTATCAGTTGCTTGTTGCGTACTTTAAAGACACTTCAGGTCGGCACCCCGTCCCTTGCCCTTGAGAGCGAGGGGGTTCATTTCTTTTGCATTCTTCTTACCAATGGTTCGGTAAATTTTCTTGTTCCGGAATTCTTCCAGATGTTCTCTTTTTGAAATTATATCAATTTCGAATTTTTGCTCCATTATATCAACGTGATGAAATTGTTAAACTAAAAATATTTACCGAACTGTTGTTACGGAGTACTTCGGTAACATATTTTTCCGACCGTTATTTTGAAAACTATCGCTGAAACACAGGGTGGAAAAATGCCGCATTGTTCAGATCTTCAAAAGATTTGCCAAAGGATACGAGAAAAATCAAATAGTTATGATCGGTATAATTTCAGCTCCGATTTTAATGATTTTTTAAAGGCTTTTTTCGATCTGGCCCAGGAGTATGATTCGCTTGATGATTTTTATCGAATTTGCGTTGCTGTCCCTTTGGAGATGACCGGCCTCGACAGCGCTCTTTACCTCTATGATGACGAAACAGGAAAACTCTGTTTGGTCTGCGACAGCACCCAAGGCATCTATCAGGAAAAAATAACAGCCTCGGAACATGTTGCCTTAAGTATAAAACCGTATCAAAGTGACAACTCTTATATCGTTCCTATTTACAGAAAACTCCCTGAAGAAGATACAGATTTTTCAAAAGAGACGGATCAGAGGGCTGCCGGGGATCATTGCGTGTCACAGAAGCGATGCGGGAGGAATCGCATCCTGGGAATGTTCAGTGTTGCTCCGTTGGATAAGTTGTCCGCTGATGATCGTTTTTTTTTAACGAAGTACACAAACAGAATCGGCTACAACCTGCATAATCGGCTTATTGCTCTTCAAAATATTGATCACCTTAAATTTATCAATACCTTGGTGATGGATATCGAGCATAATGTGATTGTGCCGAATATGTATTTTCGGCATCTCTTTAATAAACTTCGCAAAAAAATAATAGAACTTGAAAACCTCCGGGACGAAATACGAGAAACGACCGGCCCGGATGCTGCGTCTCACCACTGTGAAAGCTGTTTGAGCCGATGTGACAGGCTCGGTGATGATTTGCTTTTCTATCATTCCGAGATGGTGAAGCATCATTCCAATATCAGTTTGTTCCTGGAGAGCCTTTTTCGTCGCGAACATTTCGAGAGCGGCCATTTAGTGCTGCATCCTAAACGGTGTTTTGTGGAAAAGGAAATTATCCTGCCCCAGCTGGAGAACTATGCCAGTCGATTACGTTCGGCAAATATCACTGTGGATCGCCCGAATAACATGCTGTATGAAGAATTTCAGCTTGTCGTCGATATCGGTCTTCTGTCACAGGTCTACGCCAATCTTTTTTCCAACGCGACCAAGTATACGCGAGAGGTCGTCACCAGAGGCGGGGCGACACGAAAAGCCATCGCTTACGGACGTGAAGTCATTAATGATTTCCCGGAATGCGGCGAACAGGGCGTCAAGTTCAATGTGTTCAGCACAGGGCCTCATCTTGATCCGGAAGAAGCGCCGCTCATTTTTCAGGAAGGGGTGCGCGGCAAAGACAGCAAGGGAATCTACGGTACCGGCCACGGACTTGCTTTTATTCAGCACGTTGTTGAGCTGCACGGCGGGATTGTCGGGTATGAAAAAACCTCGGAGGGCAATAATTTTTATTTTATCCTCCCTGTATCGTATGTAAAATGAGAAAAGGCAGCCCCGGTCTGCGAGGGCGGGTATTGATGCTGACGACGAGAGGACATTTTTCACGTATTGTGAAGGCTGTCCTTTTTTATCTCCTGAACTCTGCGGAAAAAGGGTATACACTGTACCGGTGTTCTGTTATACTTCAAAATTTTCTTTCCTGCATCAGGAGCATCCTAGCAGCGGTATGGTTGAAAAAACGAGAAGAAAACTTATTTCACTGGCAGATAGCTTGTCTGATGTCTACGGACACCAGCAATGGGGGAATCAATGGCATCTTTTTCAGCTGACGGATCATTGGCCTCAGCTGGTAGGCGAGGTATTTGCCGAGCACAGCATGCCTGCTTATTTCCGGAGAAAAGATCTCTGGGTTTATGCGCATAATTCTCTCTGGATGCAGCAAATGCATTTCAGCACAACAGATATTATTGCGAAGATCAATGCCTTTTTGCAAGGTGCTCTGACTGTGGAGGATCTCCGTTGGACCTTGCAGCCCGCAGAGCTTATTGACACTCCTGTAGAAAAATACGTTCCTCCTCCGCTTGATGTTGATGCAGATGCTGAACGGCAATTCCGATCTATGGCGGAAAATGTTGAGAACCCCGAGGCTCGGGAGGCCTTGTGTCGGCTTTGGAAGCGGATGGAGAGTCTTAAGAAAAAATAGTGGGATATTTTTGCGTACAAACTTTTCTTGGATTGAATATGGAGTATCGCAGATAGGAAAAGATATAGTGAAGCAGGAAACCGTTTCGGGTGAATCGCAATTTTGGCGTGATGTCAAAGAGATTTTTCTTAAATGGGAGCGGCTGCGCCTTTTTTATAATCTTATTTTGCTGATAATTTTCCTTGTATTTATGATAGGGAAGATCGAAACATTCCGAAACCCTGCTCTTGTTATCGTTTGGTTTTTTGAAGCAATAGGCGCAAATATTTGTTTTTTTGCGGCACCGATTACGGAATCATACGCCTACTGGCTCGGCGTAAAAGGCCGCAGGGTAACCATCGTGCTTTTTGTTTGTGGAATCCTTGTTTCTATTCCGTTAGTTATCGTATCGGTCTTAGCCCAGATGGGATTGCAATAGCTCTAGTAATATTGAATTTTTCGGTACGAATGATACTTTATGATGATGAGTGAAGATCCTGACCGTGAGGTGAAAACATTACTTTCGAAAATTCCCTGTCCACCAGAAGGGAGCGACGAAGCATTTGCACGCAACTTGATAGATATGGTTCTTAATTGTATGCTGAATCGATATATCCATGTGTTGGATGATAACGGATATTTGAAATCGAGGAAGCATTCCAGAGAGCACGGCTGGAAAAATGGTAAGCCGAACAAAGCATTACAAATTAAGTTTGATCTAATGGACGAAGCTATTGAACGATTTTCTCGTCCTATAGTCGAAGAGCTGGCAACAAGACGTAATAGCTCACAGTAATATTATTCTAGCTACGAAAAATATCAGTCAACCTGCTGAAGGCCGGTGTACTTGATGTGCAAACAATTGCGGCCATGACAGGTTTGACTCTGGAAGAAGTAGAAGCGTTGCAAAGGGAAATATCTTCGACATCCTAAAGTTAGGAGCTCTTTGTTTTCGCTACCATATAATGACTTACCGATTTTAAACGATATATAAGAACGGAGAAAACCAATGTCTACATCTATCCAACCGCTGAGCTCCATCGGTCCGGCTGACCCAGAAAAAGCCCGAGAAGAAGAGCTGAAAAAAGATCCCGCCAAACGCGACTATCTTCAAGGGCGTGAGCAGCTGAAAAAAGGCGACTATAGTATGGCTGCCATGTCCTTTCATAATGCCTTGAAGGCATTTGAAGAAAAAGGTGATGAGCAGGGCGTTGCCAACGCCTCGGACCGACTTGGTGATGTCTGCCTGGAAAAAAAGGATTTCGCCGCAGCCTTGGAGCATTATCGGCGGGCCTATGCCATCTGCGAGAAAGAAGAGGATTCTTTTTCCATCTTGGCCCTGAACAAGAAGATCGCTGCGATCTACCGAGAGCAGGGCGAGCTGGACAAGGCAATGGAGATCCTCTTTGATATGATTGAGCATTACCATTTGAACAGAAATCCCAAAGGGATGGTTGAGGTTATGACGGTGATTGCCCAGCTGTATCGGGAAAAAGGAGAAAATGAGAAAGCTGCGGATACCTATCGCACGGTTGCCTCTATTCATAAGAATTTTAAGCATAAACGAAAGGCCGAGGAATTTGCCGCTCTTGCGGATGAGCTGGAGCAGGCCTGATCCATGTTTACCGGTATTATTCAGGGACTGGGGACGGTCATTGAAAAACGGCCTTCCGGCGGCGGGATAGTCTTTTGCCTGGAGGCGGGGTTTGAGCTGACAGACCCGGAAGAAGGCGAGTCCATTGCTGTTAACGGGGCCTGCCTGACTGCCCGTGACATCAAAGGCCGTCGTTTTTTGGCGGATGTCTCCCCGGAGAGCCTGACCCGGACAAGTCTGGGGCAATTGGAGGTCGGTTCCAAAGTCAATATGGAGCGAGCCCTACGTCTGGCTGACCGATTGGGCGGCCACCTTGTCAGCGGTCACGTAGATACCCTGGGACGGGTTGAGGAACGTAAAGCAGCAGGTAATTTTACCTTGTTTACCTTTTCCCTTGATGCAGGCTTGACCAAATACATTATCGAGAAGGGCTCGATTACTATCGACGGGGTCAGCCTGACGGTGAACTCCTGCTCAGGCAATCGCTTTTCCGTGTCGATCATCCCCCATACCCTAGCGATAACCACTTTGGGTCATCTCCGGCAAGGAAGTCGAGTTAATCTGGAAGTGGATATTATCGGGAAATATGTTGAAAAATTGCTCGGGGCACAACCTGCCGGGGCAAGTGAAAGTAAAATTAATCCGGCTTTCCTGGCAGAGCACGGATTTTTGAGATAAATGAGATGCTCGGTCGCAGGCGGCTGAATGTCATAAAGAATTGAGTGAGCACATCATGGCTGTCAGTCCTATAGAAGAAGTCGTTGAAGATATCAAGGCCGGTAAGATGGTCATCCTTGTGGATGATGAAGACCGGGAAAATGAGGGTGACCTCTGCATGGCTGCTGAGGCGGTGACCCCGGAGGCCATTAATTTTATGGCGACTCACGGTCGTGGCCTGATTTGCCTGACTATGAGCCCGGATATTATTGACCAGTTGGGCCTGCCCATGATGGTGCAGGATAATCAGTCTCCCTACGGAACCGGCTTTACCATCAGCATTGAGGCTCGTACCGGTGTGACCACAGGTATCTCGGCTGCTGATCGAGCCAGAACTGTCGAGGCCGCAGTTGCCCCAGATGCAACTCCTCGCGATATCATCAGCCCAGGCCATATCTTTCCTCTCCGCGCTCGAAAGGGCGGGGTGCTGGTACGTACCGGCCAGACCGAGGGCTCGGTGGATTTGGCCCGACTTGCCGGAATGCGGACTGCCGGGATCATCTGCGAAATCATGAAAGATGACGGAACGATGGCCCGAATGCCGGATCTGGAGGTATTCGCAAAAGAGCATGATATGAAAATCGCTACCGTGGCCGATTTAGTTGCTTATCGCCTGCGTGAGGACATCTTGGTGCATCGTGCTGTGGAGACCCGCCTGCCCACCCTTGCCGGAGAATTCAGGGTGGTCGCCTACACCAACGATGTTGATTCTTTTGAACATGTCGCCTTGGTGAAGGGCGAAATCAACCCGGATGAGCCGGTTATGGTTCGCGTCCATTCCGAATGCCTGACCGGAGACGTGTTCGGCTCCTCCCGCTGTGATTGCGGAGCGCAGCTCCAGGCTGCCATGAAGATGGTGGATCAGGAAGGCAGCGGCGTTATCCTCTACATGCGTCAGGAAGGGCGAGGGATCGGCCTGATTAATAAGCTCAAGGCTTATAATCTGCAGGACGGAGGGTTGGATACAGTGGAGGCTAACGAGCATCTCGGTTTTAAACCGGATCTGCGTGATTACGGCATCGGTGCGCAGATGCTTCGCGACCTCGGGGTGCGCAAGATGCGTCTGCTGACCAATAATCCCAAGAAGATTATCGGGCTGGAAGGATACGGCTTAGAGGCAGTAGCTCGCCTGCCCATCGAGGTGCTCTGCGAATGCGAAAACCGAGATTATCTCCGTTGCAAACGAGACAAGATGGGGCATATGTTGGAATTATACGGGCAGGAGTCTTCAAGCTCTTCTGTCGAGAAAGAGTCCTGAAGCAAGGTCAATCTCTCTTTTGTTCGACAGGGACAGGATCAATCCCTGTCGAATGACAGGGTCGGCCTTTTTCATGCCTTGTCAATGGACATTGAATTCCTTGTCAATTCGTTCAGCCAGAAAGATTTTCAAGAGTGACTGATAAGGGATATCTCTTTTATTGGCCAACAGTTTCAGATCGTCCAACATTGATTCCGGTAGGCGAAGTGATATTTTTTTGACAGAAGGTTTCAGGTTCGGCAGAGTAACTCTTTTTGCCGTGCTCCAGTCAACGAAATCCGTTGAATCATGCTCTTCCCAAAAGGCCCTTTCTTCATCCTCATTCCTGAATTCAGGTGTTTTTTTCAGCGGATTCATAGATCCTCCTTTCCTTGCGGCTCATATCTCTTGCTGAAATGACACGGATAAGGTTTTTCCGTACAGTAAAGGCGATAAACAGGCATCGTTCTTTATCTGTTTTACCAAGCGCACAGAATCGTCTTTCCGTCTCTGAGTGCAACACGGCATCCTGAACCAGTAAGGGCTGATTGAAAAATATCTGTTCGCACTCTGAAGAACGAACCTTGTGTTTAATTCTGTTTTTATTGATATTTCCCTTGTCCCAGTCAAAGCCGGTACATTGATGCAGTATTTCACTATATATGTCTTTCATGCTTTATATGTATATTCTCATGATGCACATTATGTCAAGGGAAAACGTATAGTGCCCGGAAAGGAGTTCCAAGAGAATGCAGCGTTAATCAAACCCGAAGGCGGGATAAAAAAAGGTTACGCGCGGCGCACGTACCCGGCAGATTGACCATAAAAAAGGGTACTGGGCTCCCAGTATTCCGCTAGAAAAATAGTTTCTTTAATGTCAAGTGTTTGGCCGTTAAAGCGTTTTTGCAATACCTTGATATTAAAGCATATTTTAAAAGTAATAACGGTGGGAGCCCAGTGCCGGCGGTACGGTCACGGCGGATGAACGCATGCGTATTCAGGTGCTGCAGGATCTGACCGAGAACCGCCTGCTTTTCCGCTGTTACGGTCAATGATTATGACGCCCTTATGGGACATGATCCGCAACGACTACAGCGGCATCTTGGTGGATGTGCTGGATGTGAAGGCAGAGTAAAAGGCGGGAACAGGAGGGGATGCTGAAGGGTGTGCCGAGGTCTGCTGTAGAGACGGGCAGAAACAAGGTTCTGCCCTCTACATGCCTGCCGATTGAAGGGGTTTCCTGAAAAATCTCTTAAATAATGCTTTACCAATCAACCATATAGCAGGATAAGTTCCGTCCCTTTTCAAGGTCTTTTCCTTCCATAAAACGCTGCATGGACTCGGCAGCCACCTTACCCTGATAGATAGCCTTGGCCGCAGTCTGCGGGCCGAGAACGTCGTCGCCGCCAGCGAAAATCCACGGAACCGAAGTCTGGAGGGTCCGGGAATTCACCGTATAGGTACCCCAGGATTCCAGCTTGAGATCTGTGCCGTTATCCGCCTCATGCTGGACCTTCTGGCTGATAGCTGGGATAATGGAGTCAGCTTCGATGGTAAAGTTTGACCCTTCCTGCACGACTGGGCGACGTCGACCGGAGTCATCCGGCTCACCCAGTTCCATCCTGATGCACTCGACCCCGGTGAGCTGGTTCTCTTCATCGGCATGAATCTTCACTGGCGCAGCAAGGAGTTCCACCCGTACCCCTTCTTCCTCCAGATGATGCACCTCGGAACCCGAGGCGGGCATCTCTTCCTTGGTTCGCCGATAAAGAATAAACACCTCATCGGACCCGGTTCGCAGGGCTGTTCTGGCCACATCAATGGCTACGTTGCCGCCGCCGACCACAACAACCTTTTTCCCGATATCCACGGTCTCGCCGGTGAGCACACGCCGGAGGTAATCCACACCGTGCAGGACGCCCTTGGTGGTGTCTTCTCCCTCGATGCCTAACTTACGTCCCTCATGAGCACCGACACCGATAAAGACGGAATCGTACCCGTCTGCTCGGAGTTCCTGGAGTGTCTTGTCCTTTCCGATGGTCACGCCGAGTTTGATTTCTACTCCACAGCTCTTCAGGGCAGCAAGTTCTGCACCGATGATGTCGCGTGGCAGCCGATAATGAGGAATACCCACTGAGAGCATACCGCCGAAAACCGGCAGGGCTTCATAGATGGTGCATTTATATCCTTGATGGGCCAGAACATGGGCGGCGGTGACCCCGGCAGGACCGGATCCGATAATGGCGACCTTGCGTCCGTTAGGGATAGCGCAGTCCTTGGTCATTGCTTTCTTGTTGGCGACCATCCAATCGGTGAGATATCGTTCCAGCATACCGATGGCCACCGACTCGCCTTTTTTCCCCCGAATACAGCTCCCTTCGCATTGAAATTCATGAGGGCAGACCCGTGAGCAGACAGAAGGCATAGTACTGGTCTCCCGTACCTTCCAATAGGCCTCCTCGAATTTTTTATCTCGAAGCAAGGCGATGAATCCCGGAATGTCATTACGGATCGGGCAACCGTCTACACAGACCGGCTTTTTGCATTGCAGACAGCGTTCAGCCTCCAGTATTGCGGTTTCTTCATTATAGCCTGCAGTTACCTCCAAAAATTTTTTATTCGCTCAGCCGGATCAAGTTCCTGCGGATGCTGACGGGGAATAGCCATTCGTTCTGCCGGTTTCATTGCATCTCCTACGACTCTGTTTATTCAAATCTCAAAATTTAAATGG
>MTKS01000040.1 GCA_004028495.1 Candidatus Electrothrix marina | reverse complement strand
TTCTATGATCTTAATCACATTTCACGCGTGAGGGTAGTGAAAATTAATCTAACCGCACAGGTCGAAAAATTGCAGCCGCTCCTGGTCGCGCAGACCTGTCCGCTCCAGCCATTGGGCACGGTTTGGCTGTATACGCCGTTGCTGATGCTCTGCACAGAGGAAAGTCCGGTGAAGTTGACTGTGGCGTTGAGTATTGGGGTGCCGTCGGCTTTCTTGGTTCTGCCGGACAGGGTGTAGCTGTCTGGGTCTGTTGATAAGGTGGTAGCGGTTTGGCAGGCGGTGAAGTCGGAGCTGCCTTCAGCACTGTTTGACCGCACCTTATAACTGTAGGAGGTTTGGGGGATTAATCCGGTAACAAGATAGGAGGGCTGCGCAGTGTTACCAATAAAACCATCGGCGCAGGTGTATACATCGTAATCCGTAGCACCGCTTACAGCGTTCCAGGACAGGTCTATGCTGGTCGAACTCTGGTCAGTCGCTGTGAATGAGGTTGGCGTTCCCGGTGATGTGGTTGACGGAAAATACAAGCCGAAATATTCACCGTCTCCGTAACAATCGTCCGTAGCAACCTCAATGTAGTAATGCGCCCCTTCATCAAGCTTGTTGGTCAGTGTATTTGCGGGGATAGCCCAAGTGTACGAGCCGCTGTTCGGCGCAGTGCTCGTAATGGTAACGTGTTGTTTGCCATTTTTATACAAATGAATACGAGCTGTAGGTTTGCTACTGGTTGTGTTCCACTGGATGATATAGGTCTGTGTAGTATACCATGAGTCCCCTGTGGTTGGACTAGTGACATTGAGGCAGCCTGCCCAAGTGCTCAGAGGGAAAGCAAAAGCGATGAGGAAAAAAAGAAAGAATGGAATAATGCGTTGGAAAAAACGGCAGCTGGAAATCAGCCTGCCGATACGGCGGAAACTTGTACCCTGAGCGGGTACTTTCTTTGAGGAAATCATAACACACTTCCCGATATGCAAAGGTTAAAGTAGGTAACCCGGCTGTCTTATAAAAAGACCCTTGGCTTTCCGACACCGCCTCACGACGGCTGTGGCTTTTTCAACTTTCCAATTCCGACCGGAAAGTGAAGGCACCTGCTCAGTGGATAAGCATTGCCATTGTTTGTTATGGTAAACAAAGCATTAATCCAGCTAACGACCCCTGTCAAGACTTTTTTATGAAACGCCCCTGTTTATCCGACTAAATTCATCAAAAGTAGAATTGTGAACCGGATAACAGCACGATCCTTTACATCGCACGATAAAAACAATACAGTGTGATCTGGAGACAATTACATTCATTAAAAAAAGGAGGCTGTTCATGAGATGGTTAATTGTATTCGCTCTGGTGCTGTGTAACTTCTCGCTGGCTTATGGTGCTATAAAACCCTGCGAGGCGCTTCAAGCCGAAATCGCGGCAAAAATAGATACTGCGGGCGTAAAATCCTACGGGCTGACAGTTGTAAAAAACGAGGAAATAGAAAGCGGTACGGCGGTTAAAGGTGAGATTGTCGGAAGCTGTGAAGCCGGAGCAAAGAAGATTATTTATACGAAGAATCAGGGATTGGCAAAGCCGAATGCCACAGATTGAGATCTGATTAATTCTGAGTACGTTAAAATGATTGCGTGGGGTTCCGGGCGGTTCATTCGAGTCGCCCGGCCAATCTTCATTTTTTGTTATCCCGGCTTGCCGGGATGATCACGCCTCACAACATCGCCTTAACCGACTGCAAATTTCTGTAAATCCCCTGAAGCTCAGAAATCTTGATCGCACTGAAATCCTGCGAACGAAAATACTCATACCGGTGCTCACTCTCCTTATTCAGCAACACAAAAGTCCACGACTTACCGATCACATAGGCTCCACGCATCTGCGAGTCACCGTTCAGCTCTAAAGCCACCATCATCTCCGCCAACAGGGCATTCTTTGGATGCCGATCACCGAGTTCCTGCTTATACTCCTGAATAAAGAAATACGGTTCTCTCGGCGTTTCAATACCTCGCGCCACCATATAATCCGTTCTTCCGTGCAGCAGAACCTCATTAATCCGGGCCTGCAAAGGGCGTTCATACCATCCCCGCGCCTGACCATGAAAAAAATTAACCTTGTTGAGCAGCGGAATGATAAACTGGGCCTTGAGTTCTTCCTCAAGATAGGTATCTACAAAACGAAGATTTCGAGTAAGCAGGTCTTCCAGAAAGGCTTCTTCTTCCGGGTTCAGGCTGTAATCAAACCGGAACCAATCTTCAAAAACCGAGTAATCCATAACCTCGCGTATATCAACCAGCTCCAGCAGATCTTCAAAGCTGATCCTGCTGAACGACATTTTTTTCTTTGCTGTCATCCCGACTCCCTGCGGTTCATCCTGTCAATTCACCTCATCCTGTTCCACCAAACCGGCTAAAAACTCCAATGCGCCGTACAGCCGAGCAAGATGATCAACCGTGAAATTCTCTGTATTTCTCGTAAACACATCCCTTCTCAACCGCCCGAACTGCCAGAGATTGCCGTCGGTCACCACTCCGTACACAGGCCGTTCCGTATCCTCATTGATTTTCTGGGCTGCAACCAGCTCCGCCAGACACTGGCCCCAGCCCTGCTCAAAATCATTCTTTTTCGCTTCAACAATAATAACCAACGGAACTTCGAGGACGGTCTTTCCCAAGGGAGATTTTTTTGAAAACATATAATCCGGTGTGCCGGTCAACACCTCATCAAAGGAAATGCCCTTCTGAATCCAAAAAGAGTATTTCTCGCAATGCTTCTTATACATCTCCCGCAACAAGGGTGATATGATGATCTCACTCCGGGAAGACTCGGACGTAAAGATATCTATATTTTTTTTGCTGAATTCAAAATCTTCCAAAAAACCTAGCGGAGGCATTTGTTCCGCCCCTGAAAGAAACAACCCTTCCTCGTATTTTATTTTGTACAGCGCCTGTACCTCTGAAACACTTTTAAAGCTGCTGAATGACATAACATTCCCTCTTTTTCATCCCAAGCCGGCGCGCAGCGGCTATGCTTTCTCCCACCCAAACCGACTGATATTCCGCTCCGTCCTGCTGAACTCAACACCGATCAACCAGATCTCCTTCCCCTGCCCCTGATATTTCTCCGCATATTTCTTCCTCTTGATCTGCTCAAGAGCGCAACCGGGTTTGGTCAATTCATTGACCTTGAACTCTACGATATAGACCCGCTTCTCAAAACGCACTGTCAGGTCGATACGGCCATGATTGGTGACATCCTCCGGCTGCACATCCAGCCCCAAGGCGGCAAAATAGCAGTACACCACCGAGCAATAATAGCCCTCATAGCCGGCAAGCTCGTTTTTTCGGTACCAGTCATGAGGTATCGAGGCGAAAAAGGCATGGAATATCTTTTCCATCCCGGCAAAATTATTGTCACGCAGTGCCTTGAACAGCGAAACCTGATTATTTTTCAGCGGACTGAGTTCATGGGTATACCAGTGGAGAATCGAGCCGGTCAGGCTCTTGCGCACCTCATGGTTGGGAAAACCGAGATGATAGACATATTCCTCGTCAAACAGCTGCTCCTTGCCTGTGATAGTCAGATAGCCGGTCTGAAAAAGTAACGACTCCGCTGCAATATAATCCACATCAAAGCTGCTGAGTAACTCCTCATCCGCTGTGAGATTCTCCAGCTCCGGAATGAACAGCTTTCTCTCCATAAGCATGCGGATAAGAAAAGACGGGGTACCGGTCTCGAACCAGTACGGCCTGAATTCCCTGTTACGAAAATAGAGCAGAATATCAAAGGGGTTGTAGACCGGTTCGCCCAAGAAATTATAACCGTTATACCATTTTTTCACCTGACGCAGATCAACCCCTTCCAAATACTCAGCAAAACCGGTTTCCAACTCCTTCTGGGTGTAGCCGCAAAGGCTGCCGAAACGAGAATCCAGCGTAATATCTTCGAGATTATTCAGCCCGGAAAAAAGCGAAACCTTGGAGAACTTGGAAACCCCGGTGAGCATAACAAAATGAAGGTGCGCTCCCTGGGCCTTGAGCACGGAGTAGATATTCCGCAAGCCCTCCCGAAGTTCAGCGGCCTTGTCCCTATCTGTGATATTATCGAGAATAGGCTTGTCATATTCATCCACCAGAACCACGACCTGTTGCCCTGTTTTTTGGTGCAATTCCCGGATAAGCTGGGCAAAAAGCAACTGCACCTCATCATGGGGCGCAAGGACAATCTCTGCAGCGGTTGCATGTTGCTGAATAATATCTTCAATAATGGTGTTCAGCTGCTGCCGGGAGGTCAATATGCCTTGGGCAAAATCAATTGTAATGACCGGATGCGTTACCTTCCAATCCCAGTTATTCTCCAGATACAGCCCCTGAAACAGCTCCTTGTTCCCGGAAAAGGCCTGGGCAAGGGTGTCAAGCAGCAGGCTCTTACCGAAACGACGAGGTCGAGAAAGAAAATAAAAGCGCCCCTGTTCCACCAGCCGGGCAATCAGCGGTGTTTTATCAACATAGCAGTATGTATCGGTTCTGATATCGGCAAAGGTCTGAATGCCTATGGGGAGTTTTTTCATAAATACAGTATCAATTTATTTCAGATAATATGCAGCGGTTACCCCTTCTTCCACTCAAACCGACTGATAGGATGGAAGAGAACATAGCTGTCAGCCGTGCATTACCTGATCGGGCAGCTCGTTGATGTCATCGTCGCGTACCGGGAAATGTTCTGCCAACACCGTGCCTGCGCGGCGGATCTCCTGGCAGAGTGCCTCGGCGGCTCGACCATCCTTGATTCCCTTGGCGATGTCGGCGGCATAGGCCTGCAGGCTTTCCTGTGAGATTTTTTCGTTGATGCCTTGATCGGCAAGTACCCAGACCCGGCGCTCGAACAGGGAGATGAAAAACAACACCCCTGTGGCCTCTCTGGTCTTGTACAGTCCTTGTTGAAAAAATCCCTGCACGGCCTGCTCGCGAACCATTTCTTCGAGTCTGGCAGCGGGGACGAAAAATCTTTTTACCGGCGGCAGATAGTCTGCCAACCGAGCGATCAGCAAGGAAAACGTTGCGGCCAGCGGCAGGAATCCCCACAGCGAATCATCTAGCAGGAAATCCGTTACGCCAAGGGCCAGTAAACAGCCTATAATCACCCCGGCCAGAATACGGCTCTCCGGGTAGGAATCGCTTTGCTCAACCACCATCACCGCCACCTCGCCGGAGGTTTGCAATTCCACCTCCTGGATGGTTCGGGTGATTTCCTCATTCTCTGCTGCTGAAAAAAATGTTTCCGATTTCATACGTTACCAACCTCCTGAAGCACCACCGCCGCCAAAGCTGCCGCCACCGCCGCCGCTGAAACCTCCAAATCCACCGCCACTGCTACTTCCGCCGCTGCTCCCGCTGCCACTAAGAAAAATGGGCGAGATAATCGACAGCAGCAGGCCGGCAAGGGCCCCGACCGGGATCAAGAAAAGCAAAATCAGCCAGCCCGGGGATGAGGCTAGCAACACTGCGACGGGCAGAGTAATTGCCCCGGCAACTATCCCTACTTTGCGGGAGAACTGTCCCAGAAAAGAAATGAAAAAACCGCCGAAGAGAAGATACGAAAACAACGGCGACGATTCACTCCGACCACCACGTCGAGATGACCTTTGCGCAGGCTTGAATTCTCCTCGGGTCGCTTGTATCACAGCCGCCACCCCGGACTCAAACCCCTGGTCAAATTGACCGGATTTAAAACGGGGGGTGATGACATCATCAATAATTCTCCCGGCGAGCAGATCGGTCAGCACCCCTTCCAGGCCATAACCAACTTCCAGCCGCGCTCGCCGCTCTTTCTTGGCCACCAGCAGCAGCACCCCATTATCTTTACCCTTCTGGCCGATGCCCCATTTCTCCGCCACCCGGATACTGAAATCTTCCAGAGGGTCGCCTTCCAGAGAATCAACAGTGAGCACCGCGACCTGCGTTGAATCGGTGTGTTCAAAGGATTTCAGGATCTGCTCCAGCTTCGCCTCGACAGGTCCGCTGATCATATCGGCATAGTCGTTGACATAGCCCTTGAATGCCGGAATCGTCCGAGCCGAGACAGGGAGAACAGGCAGGGTCATGAGGAACAGAGCTAATAGTGAGATACCCCAAGCCTGCATTGCCGCCCCTGATAAAGGCGGGTTGGTTGGGGCACGACGCGGAGTGCTGAACAGTTGCACAATAATCTCCGTTAGAAGGGGGTTAAAATGTAACAGTCGGTGCTTTTTGCGCTCCTTCCTCGGCCTTGAACGGCTCCCGTCTGGGCAGATTCAAGAGAAAGTTGTTGGTCAGATTGTTTGGAAAGGTGCGGATGGAGGTATTGAAAATCCGTACTGAATCGTTGTAGCGAACCCGAGCCACGTTGATGCGATTTTCGGTGCCCTCCAACTGGTGCTGGAGATCGCGAAAGTTTTGGTTGGCCTTGAGGTCGGGATATTTTTCCACCACGACCATGAGCTTGGAAAGTGCCGAGGTCATACTGCCTTGGGCCGCCTGAAAATTAGCCATCGCCTCTGGATTATTCAGGGTATCGCTGCCCAGATTTAACTGACCTACCTTGGCTCGCGCCTCGGTTACCGCAGTCAGGGTATCCTTCTCGTGGGCCGCATACCCCTTAACGGTTGCCACCAGATTAGGAATCAGGTCGGCCCGGCGCTGATAGGAAGCCTCAACATCACCCCAGGCCGCGATGACCGACTCGTCATTTTTTTGAATGGTATTGTAGCCGCAGCCGGTGAAGGCGGGCGCAAGCAAGGCAACAGCCAGAAAAAGAACAAAATGCCGCATGAAATAATCCTCCCGATAGGACAGGTGAGATGTGAAAATGTGCAATGTATATTAAAAATATCCTCTTAGAGAGATAATACCTGCCCGGCTCATGTCAAGACGGGAGAGGTATTATTCGGGAAAAAAAAGTGTCAGAGTGAACTTTTATTCCCTTTTATTACAAAAGGTACCGAAGCAGCCTTGCAAACATCCGCAAAAGGAACCTGCCCTGCCCGCAGGCAATGGAGCTGCTGCTCCCGGTCGCAACCGACCAAAGTCGAGCCTGCACCGCCGGGCGTTGTACCGCCGTCCAGGATCAGATCAATTTCTGCGCCCAAACTTTCTTGAATTTCAGCAGCAGTTATTGCAGGGGGAGCACCGGAGCGATTGGCGCTGGTCGCGGTAATCGGCCCGCCGAATGCACGGAGCAGGCCGGCAGCAAGGGGATGAGGAGATTGACGAATACCGATATTGCCGGTACCGCCGGTGAGAAGGGGCGGCAGGGTTGACCGTCCCGGAAAAACCAAGGTAAGCGGACCGGGCCAGAAGCGGATCATCAGTTTTTGTAAGATCACAGGCACCTCAGCCGCCAGTTCGGTTACCTGGGCCTGCTCGGCAACCAAAACCAAGACAGGTTTGTCCGGCTGACGCTGTTTTACCGCGAATAAACGCTCAAGGGCTCGACATTGAAGGGATCAACGCCGAGGCCGTAAGAGGTCTCTGTGGGAAAGGCGATCAGGCCGCCTTGACGAAGCAGCCGAGCAGCCTCGTTCAGCGCAGCCGGATCTGAAGCGGAACAGAGCACGGCTTGTTTCGCCCTGCTAGCCTTCGGCCAGCAGGGCCTGATTCTTAGCCTCCACCTGGGCCGCCATATCCCGGCTGTGCTGCTCAAGGGCCGCAGTCAGTTCCGGGTTGCCGGTGGCAAGAATCCGGGCTGCAAAGACCGCTGCATTCTTGGCCCCTGCCTTGCCGATCCCCATAGTTCCCACAGGGATACCCGGCGGCATCTGCACAGTGGACAACAGAGCATCCAGCCCGTTCAGCGAAGAGGCGTCAATGGGCACGCCGATCACAGGCAGGGTGGTGTGAGCAGCCAGCACTCCGGCCAAATGAGCGGCCATCCCGGCCCCGGCAATAATAATCTTCAGGCCGCGCTGGGCAGCGGTCCGGGCATATTCCGCAGCCTGCTCCGGCGTACGGTGTGCCGAAGAAATCCTGATCTCATTCTTAATGCCCACCGAGTCAAGAAAGTCCGTGGCCGCCCGCATAACAGGCAGATCAGAATCCGAGCCCATGACCACACCCACTAGGGGGCCGCAATTTTTCTTCAGATGGGAAACGGCCCGATGCCCGATATCCCGCCGATAATAGCAACCCTTCCACCTGATCTTATCCACCGCCTTATAGGCCCGCTCAATGGCCTTGTTGACCGAAGTATCCATTGCGGTGACGCCGAACACTCTGCCGCCGGAGGTCACGGTTCTGCGGTTCTCAATGGCTGTACCGGCATGAAAAATCATGACATCTCTCAGTTTTGCAGCATTGACAAGGCCGGTGACGGGTTTGCCGGTAATATAATTGCCCGGATAGCCTTCCGAGGCCATAACGACGCAGACTGCGGGTCGGGGATCAATCTCCAGCTCGACCTCGTTGAGCTTACCGTCAATGGCCTTTTCAACAATCTCCACCAAATCGGTTTGCAGACGCATGAGCAGGGGCTGGCATTCCGGATCTCCGAAACGACAGTTAAACTCCAGCACATTAATCCGATCACCGTCAATCATCATTCCGGCGTACAGCATACCCTTAAAAGGACGACCCTCTTCCGCCATCCCCCGCACGGTGGGCAGCATGACCTCGTTCATCACCCGCATGCTCATGCCCTCATCCATAATCGGGGCCGGGGAATAGGCTCCCATACCGCCGGTATTGGGTCCGCGATCGCCTTCAAAAACAGCCTTATGATCCTGGGACGAAGGCAGGGGTAAAACGGTTTCGCCGTCGACAAAGGCGATAAAGGAGGCCTCCTCTCCGGTGAGGAACTCTTCGATGACCACAGTGCTGCCTGCATCGCCGAAGGCGTTTTCCTTCAGCATCTGATCAACCGTTTCCTTGGCCTCATCTTCGGTCTGACAGATAATAACCCCTTTACCGGCAGCCAGCCCGGCAGCCTTGACCACACAGGGCGCACCTATCTTTTCAATATATTTTTTGGCGGCGCCGGGCTTATCAAAGGACTTATATGCCGCAGTGGGAATATTGTATTTTTCGAGAAAATTTTTACAGAACACCTTACTGCTTTCCAACTCGGCAGCAGCCGTACTCGGGCCGAAAATACGCAGACCTTTTTCTTCAAAGCGATCAACAATACCGGCGGCCAGAGCATCTTCCGGCCCCACTATAGTCAGATCAACATTCTCTTTTTTGGCAAACTCAAGCAGCCCCTCGACATCATTCGAGCTGATCCTGACGCAGGATGCCATTTTTTTTATTCCGGCGTTTCCGGGTGCACAGCAGATGGATCGTACCTTTTCCGACTGACTCAACTTCCAAACCAAGGCATGTTCCCTGCCACCGGAACCAATGACCAGAACCTTCATACATCCTCCTCACACGATCTCTTTGAAAAAATTATCCGCCGAGCAGAACAGGCGAACAACAACTACAAGGTATTATCTCTGTCGCACCCTAACAAAAAGCGCAATCTTCCTCAACTGCGGAACATCTTTTCAGGAAAAAAAGCGTTCTTTTTTTTTGCTCAAAATCAACAAAAAAACAAACCAAGGCAAGCGAATCCGCACAAATCAGGTGTTCAGGTGCTTCTTTTTCCCCTTATTTTTTCTTTCCCGCCGCCTTT
>MTKS01000039.1 GCA_004028495.1 Candidatus Electrothrix marina | reverse complement strand
AGTCACAATTGACATTTTCAAACCAAATGAAGGACGGACCAAGCTCGTCGGCTACGGTCACTATACAATGTCGCAAGACAGCTTTGTTGAGTTTCTCATTTCAGGGCCATCGAAAGACTTTACTGAGAGACTGAAGGAGCAATCCTCAACAATCGCTTCAATCTGACCAAGACGGAGATGTAAATGCATAATCTCGCGAGCAACCGCCAAAAGAAGCTCTTACGATTCTTTGGGATACACTTCAGCCCCAATATCAGCAACGGTGCTGCTGGATGGGAAATCGCAAACTTATTCGCCGACGATGACCTTCGTGAATGGTGGCGAAAATACCTGTACCTCACAAAAGACTTCGATTCCGACACCGATCAACTCAAACCATTTGATCAAGACGAACTCAATTCTGTGGTCATTCCTGATGACTGGCATAGTTCTGATGAAATGCAGAAGTTCAAAGATGAACTTGTAGCAAACTTGCTGGAAAACAATAACAATGCCCCTTACGACAATCCGCAACCACTAATCAAATTTTCAGGTTCTACTTTTGCATTTACGGGCAAATTCGACTTTGGCACTCGCAAAGAATGTCAGAATGCTGTCGTGGGGCTTGGTGGCGTTGCGTCTAACAAAATCAATTGCAATCTCAACTATCTGGTTATCGGTACTCAAGGCAGTCCTTGTTACAAATGCGGATCGTACGGAACTAAAATTGAGAAGGCAATTTTGTCACGTCGCGAGTTTGGGTCACCTTCAATTCTCTCCGAAGATCATTGGAAACAAGAAATGACTGCTCTCCGCACACCAGCGCCTCCATTGCTAGACCACTCTTTTTCGGATTCCGCATAGTTCAATAAACTGTTCTCCTCACCCTCACAGATCCATCCTATTCCAGCAAGGGTACGGCATGCCGTACCCCCCTACACAATCCCCCGCATTCGTAACATACGCAACCATGCAATCGTTCAGCACGCAACCATGTATTTCGGTAATCGAACATCAGAAAGAAAACAGCTACGGCAGCAGGCTGGTGGATATGCTGGAGCTGGAGAAAGGAAGCTGAATCATCCCTCCTGAGTAACATACGGTGCAAGATCTTCCAGCCCGGCCTCTTTTTTCTCTCTCTTTCTTGCCACCGCCCAAAAAGGTGTTTATAGTTGAAGTCGGCTTACTAAGCCACATAACAAATATACGATGTTCAGTTAACGGAACACGGTGCAAATCCGTGGCATACCCAATGCTGTAAACCCCTGTGTATACATCCTGCACATTCATGGTCACTGTTTCGTTCATCTGAAACGGGAAGGCCGCTGCACGATAGGGGAAGCCAGAAGACGAACTGAAGATCCTACGAATATGGAACGCGATGGTAAAGGGTTCCGGAAGAGCAATTGCTCTGCCGGCACCCTTTTTTTATTTCGGCAGGGCGAACAGACAATAAGGTACACAATGCAGACCCTATCGACCCAATTGGAATTGGCCCGCGCCGGACAGATAACAGAACAGATCAAAACCGTTGCTCAAGATGAAGGCCTTGCCCCGGAGCTTATCAGGAGCCGGGTTGCCAAAGGCGAGATCGTTATTGCCAACCATCCCCTGCGCCCGCAACAGAAGATTGTCGGTATCGGCACAGGGTTGCGGACCAAGGTCAACGCCTCCATCGGCACATCTTCTGATATCTGCGATATCGATATGGAGGTCCGCAAGGCGAAAATCGCTGAAGAGGAAGGAGCCGACACCCTGATGGAGCTCTCAGCTGCCGGTGATTTTGATACTATCCGGCAGGCAGTTCTGGCGGGCACCAACCTGCCTGTGGGCACTGTCCCCCTATATCAGGCCTTTAAAGAAACCACGACCAAATATGCCAATCCGGGTAAAATGGATCCGGAATACCTCTTTGACCTGATTGAAAAACAGCTGGCCGACGGCATCAGTTTCATGGCCATCCACTGCGGGATTAATCAATATACGATTGAGCGACTGCGCAAGCAAGGCTACCGCTACGGCGGACTGGTATCTAAGGGAGGCACCTTTATGGTGGCTTGGATGGATATCAACGGCAAAGAAAATCCACTGTACGAACAGTTTGATAGGGTCTGCGGCCTGATGAAAAAATACGATGCTATCCTTTCCCTGGGTAACGGCATCCGGGCCGGGGCTATCCATGACAGCCATGATCGGGCCCAAATGGCTGAGATGATCATCAACTGCGAGCTGGCTGAGTTAGGCCGGAAAATGGGCTGCCAGATAATGGTGGAAGGACCGGGCCATGTGCCCTTGGATGAAATCGCGGGCAATATCATGCTGGAAAAACGGATGAGCGGCAATGCACCCTATTATGTGCTCGGCCCCCTGCCCTTGGACAGCGGAGCAGGATATGATCATATCACCGCCGCCATCGGTGCAGCCAACTCCTCCCGCCACGGTGCAGATCTGGTCTGCTATATTACCCCGGCAGAGCATCTTGCCCTGCCCGATGAAGATGATGTGCGTGAAGGGGTTCGGGCAACCCGCTTGGCGGTTCGAGTTGGAGATATTGCCAAGTATCCGGATCGTCGGGATAACGAAAAAGCCGCAGCTATGGCTCGACGGGATATGCGCTGGAAGGATCTTGAGCAATACCTGCTCTTTCCGGAAATTGCTAAAGAACTGCGCCAAGAGAGAATGCCGGAAAAAAGCGACACCTGCACGATGTGCGGCGATTTCTGCGCTATGAAAAAAGGGACCGAGGTGTTTAAAGATGATATGGCGGGAGACAAGCTTTCGCAGATAACCTAAGCCTCTGGAGTTCTTCGGAGATAAGGAATAAAGGATGCATTCTCTGCCGTTTTTCATGCAATGCCTTGCCTTGCCTTCCTTCCCTGCAAAGGAAACCTGATAACCGAAGCAAAAAAACCGTCTTCCTGCCGCATCCCTTTCCCGGGGTGCGGCATTTTTTTATCCCGCCTCTGTCAATTTGCATTGAGGAAAGCGGGTAAAGGCTATAAAAAGAGATTTATCCTTGATAGACCATTGCGAACTCACTATAGTGGCTTTTTAATAAACACTTTTTCATAGAGATAGACTTCTCGCCGACAAGAACGGACAACGACGATGCAGACACCCGACTTTCCTGTCCCCTTTGTTAAGATGAGCGGCACAGGCAATGATTTCATTATTATTGATCACCGCAAACCCCTCCTTGCTCCGGAGGCTATGGCCGAATTCGCCGCCAAGGTCTGCCGGAGAAAATTTTCCGCAGGCGCAGACGGCCTAATTCTTATCGAGGACTCCTCTGAAGCGGATTTTCAATGGCAGTTCTTCAACGCGGACGGCTCGGTTGCCGAAATGTGCGGAAACGGAGCCCGTTGTGCGGCCCGCTTTGCCTTTTTGCAGGGGATTGCCCCGGCGCACATGCGCTTTGCCACCTTGGCCGGAATTATCGAGGCCAGTGTTTCAGCAAAGGATGTTGCCGTAAAGATGACTGATCCGGTTGGTCTGAACATACATCAGCGCATTATGGCGGAGGGGAAAGAATATACCGTTCACAGCATTGATACCGGCGTACCCCATGCCGTGCTCTTTGTCGATGATATTGATCAGGCAGATGTCCGTGCCTTGGGTAGTCTCATCCGCCATCATGAAGCCTTTATGCCCGGCGGGACCAATGTCAACTTCGTCCAACGCCAAGGAGATGCCATCAAGGTCAGAACCTATGAACGGGGCGTGGAAGACGAAACCCTGGCCTGCGGTACCGGGGCTGCGGCCTCTGCCATTATTGCCGCATTTTTGGATCAGGCTGCCTCTCCGGTGGATATTATTACCTCGGGCAATGATCGTTTGACGATTTTGTTTGATCGCAAAGAGGATAAGGTGAGCGGACGCGATGATATTGTTTATAATGTTTTCCTCAAAGGGCTGGCCCATACCATTTATTCGGGAGCACTCGACGCTGAGGCGTTGCTGTAAAAGCCCATTCCGGTCCAGCAGGCCGGGACAACAAAACATGAAATCCGGTCTTTAATATAAAAATTATAAAGGAGAAGGTTGATGACGACAACAGGAAAAAACATCCAAGGTGCTTTCACAGCTATTGTCACCCCTATGCGGGACGGCAAGGTTGATGAACAAAGCCTGACCGATCTGATTAATTTCCAGATCGACAACGGCATCCACGGCTTAGTGCCCTGCGGAACCACCGGCGAATCCGCGACTCTGGGTTTTGACGAGCATAAACGAGTCATTGATATCACTGTTCAGGTGGTTGACGGACGCGTCCGGTCATTGCCGGAACCGGTGCCAACAGTACAGCAGAAGCCATTGAACTGACCGAATCAGCCAAGGGCAGCGGTGCTGACGCAGTGCTCTCCGTGGTTCCTTATTATAATAAGCCGAGTCAGGAAGGTCTGTACCGACATTTTAAGACCATTACCGAGGCCGTGGATATCCCCATGGTGCTCTATAATGTGCCGGGCCGCACCGTCACCAATATGGCCCCGGCTACAACAGCTCGTCTGGCCGAACTGCCCAGTGTTATCGGCATAAAAGAGGCCTGCGGCTGCCTCAATCAGATTTCCGAAGTGATTCGTCTTTGCCCGAAAGACTTTATCGTCCTCTCAGGTGATGATTTTACATCCATGCCCACCGTGCTCATCGGCGGCAAAGGGGTTATTTCCGTAACCTCCAATGTCTATCCCAAGGCCATGTCCGAGCTGATGGAAGCGGCCCTGAATGGGGATTTGGTCAAAGCCAATGAGCTGCACTACAAGCTCTTTGCCCTGATGGGGACCATGTTCTGCTATCCCAACCCGGCCCCGGCCAAGAAGGGACTGCACCTGATGGGTAAGATCGCCACCCCTGAGGTTCGCCTACCCATGACGGAAATGGATGAGGCCTCATTGAATAAGCTGATCACTGAGATGAAAGAAGTTGGGTTGATTTAAGGTGCGCAGGGGCGATCTTTGTGATCGTCCTTCTTTCCATTTCACTTTGAATACTTGCCGTATTACAGCTTGATAAATGACGAACTGAACGGAACCGGTACCATTATTTAAGATCAAGGAGGTTACGAAATGAAACAAACTGTTATTAACGAAAATATTGTTTGGTTGGCTTGGGAGCGTCATCGTCGCACGCTTGAGCTGTGTCGATATCTTGGTATAACTCCGATTGTTTTTGAAAGTTCCTTGCCTCGTTTATTGAAACATCCATTTTTTGTGGCTTCAACCTTGCTTTATTTGCTTTATAAACGGCCCCAAATTTTAATAGTTCAAAATCCTTCAATTATTCTTACCTTGCTTGGCTGTATACTTCATCGTGTGCTGGGATTTTATTATGTCGTAGATGCGCATCATGCTGGGATTATTCCTAATTTTTCAGTCGGTGAAAAGTTTCCTTGGGTTTATCGCTTTTGGCAAAAAGAGGCGGATTTGACTATTGTTACCAATCGCTTTGTAGCTGAGATTGTTGACAATAATAACGGAAGAACTTTTATATTACCCGACAAGCTTCCAGAATACAAAACTGATTGCGGGCAATTTGATGTCGAGGGAAAAATAAATATTTTATGTGTAAGCTCCTTTGATACAGATGAACCTTATCGAGAAATATTTGAGGCGGCAAAAGAATTGCCAGAAGATTATATTATTTATATGACCGGTGATTATCGTAAAATAGATTCAACTCTTTATAAAAAGAGTCCAATGAATATTCGGTTAACGGGCTTCTTAAGTGAAACAGATTATTATGATCTATTAAATTCGGTTGATTTAGTTATGGATTTAACTAATATGGAAAATTGCTTGGTCTGTGGAGCATATGAGGCCGTTTCGCAAAAAAAACCTCTTATTTTATCTGACACTTTAATATTGAAAGAATATTTTAAAAAAGGAGCAATTTTCACTCAAAATTATAGCAAGGATATTCAACAGGCTATTTTTATGGCTATAAAAAATATTGAAATGCTCAAGCACGAGGTCAAAACGGAACATTCCATTCTGGAAGAACAGTGGCAGAAGAGCGGCGAAAAATTGACACGTCTTTTACTTAGGAATAACAAGGTGTCTGTGGCATGGCGGAAGAACATAATGAAAGATATCGCTCCTGATAACAAAAAATTAGATGCTATCTTTCACGGTACGGGCATTCGAAAATATCCAAGAATGGAACTCCGGGACTATACGGCACAACTAATTAATGAGGATTCCAGCTATACAGGGACGATACGAGATGCATCTCTTGGAGGTCTTCAGGTGCAGGGATTACCTGTCAAATTTAACGAAAATAAGGAAGGACCGCTGACCATTATGGTTTCTAACTTTTTAGATTCCAAGCACTACAAATTAATAGTACATCAGAAATGGGCGAATTCTTCTAAATGGGGCTGGGGCATAAAAAAGGATAGATCACTCACAGCAGGTTTTAGTATCATCAAAGCACCAACTGAGTGGAAGGAGTTTATGCTTTAAACGTAACCATTCAGACCCCCTCCCAATATTTTGATTCTCAAAACGAGAATTCAGGCAGTTACTCTCAAAATGATCGAGATGTACCAGAGGAGAGTGAACGGTTACCTTCAAACAGCTACAACTTAAAGTTCACATGTCGAAGTCTGCAAAATATTTGTATCCTCTCTAAAATCCAGGGTAAAATATGCTCAATGACATTTTACCGTGCCATAACCGGTTGAATTTTCGTACTAGCAAATTTGCGTTAACGGCAACTACCCTAAGATTTGGAGAGGATACAATTTTTGGTAATCCTGCAACGAAGTGATGATTTCCGATTCGGGGGTTGGGCAATTCGTACGGTTTTCCGAGCCTTGACGGATAGTCCTAAAAAATCCATCATTATCTCAATGCAGGACTACCCAACTTTTATATAAAAAAAGAGAAAACCATGACCAAAGTAATTGTAGCCGGAGCCACCGGTCGAATGGGACAACGTATCTGTTATATGGTGCATCAGCACCCGGATCTTACCCTGGCCGGAGCCTTTGAACAGCCCGGCAACCCTAATGTAGGCAAGGACGCCGGAGAAATAGCAGGCATTGGCAACGCAGGTGTGACCATCGCTGACAGCCTAGAGGCGGTGATTGATCAGGGCGAGGTCATCATTGATTTCACCTTTCACAAGGCCACCATGGAATTCGTTAAGATCGCGGCCAAGCATGGACGAGCTATGGTGATCGGGACCACTGGCCTCAGCGCAGAAAATCTGACCACCTTACGTGACACCGCTGCCGAACATTTCCCCTGCGTCCAGGCCCCAAACATGGCTGTGGGCGTGAATGTTCTGTTTAAGCTGGTAGAAAAGGCAGCTGCCGTGCTCGGCGATGCCTATGACGTGGAGATCGTTGAGGCCCATCATCGCATGAAAAAGGATGCTCCCTCCGGAACCGCTCTGAAGATTGGAGAAATGGCGGCCAAGGGCCTTGGAAGAGACCTGGCCGAGGTAGGTGTCTTTGAACGCAACGGTATCATCGGCGAGCGAACCGACAAAGAAATCGGCATCCAGACCATTCGGGCCGGAGACATTGTCGGTGAACACACTGCCTACTTTGCCGGTCCCGGCGAGCGGATTGAAATCACCCACCGGGCCCACAGTCGGGATAACTTTGCCGGAGGTGCGGCCAAGGCTGCGGCCTGGGTGGTCAGCCAGCCCAAGGGACTCTACACCATGTTCGATGTTCTGGGCCTTGCGAAGTTCTGATTTTCCTGTTCCCGCTCCGCAAAAAAAAAAATCTTGTATACATGAACAACCCCGCTCCGAAAGGGGCGGGGGGAGCAAACCAGTTTCACATGAACTCCATAACAGCCCTCAGTTATAGCTGAAAAGAAGAGACGACTATGAAAGGTGTCATTGTTACCTGTTTGGAAAGTTTAGTCAAAGAACAATTCGGACAGCATTCCTGGGAAAATGTACTTGAAGAAGCGGGATTGGACAAACACACTCTCTTCAATATGACATCAAATGTTGAGGATACATCAGTCCTGGATATTATTCATGCGGCCTGCAAGGTGTTAGACCTCACGCCGGATCAGGCTGCTGATGCCTTCGGCGATTACTGGGTCAATGCGTATGCGCCGAAAGTGTACAGTATGTATTATCGAAGAAAAGCGCATTCTGCCAAAGAAATGCTGCTCCATATGGATAAACTGCATGAAACGGTCACTTCCAGCGTACCGGATGCCCATCCGCCGCGGTTTGATTACGAATGGCAGGATGAACACACCCTGATTATGCACTATAAATCCCACAGAGGGTTGATTGATTTCCTTATCGGCCTGATCAAAGGTGTGGGAAAATATTATAATGAAGATTTGAGGGTAGCAAAGAAAAGTGAGACTGCGGTTGAAATCGTTTTTCCGGAGCAGTCTTCGTCGGAAACCTCCCCGGAAACTGAACAGAAAACATCGGAACAGGCCGGTGCTGACACTTCGAGAAAGCCGGAGGTGGACGAAGCAGGTAGTAGGGTCGAGGAGAAACAGAGTATTCTTCAAAAGATATTCTCTTTCTTTAAGTAAACCTCGGCATCCGTTTCAGGACTCATTTAATTTCAGGACAAATCCGATCTCATTTTTGCGAACCTGTTCATGAACAGCATTCCCCCTTTTCATTCCGCCTGTATCGGCCTCGGCTCCAATCTCGGTCAATCACGCACCTTGCTGAAGGATGCCTGGCAGTCTCTCGGCCAGCATCCCGAGGTCAGTTTGCAGACCCTTTCCTCACCCTATCGCACCCGACCTGTGGGGATGGAGAGCAGCCATTGGTTCATTAATGCAGCCGGTCTTCTCCGCACCATCCTGGCCCCGGAGGCTCTTCTCAATCTCCTCCTGGAAACGGAGCGGCAATTCGGCAGAATTCGTCATCCGGAGCCGGAGGGGTATCAGGACAGGACCCTTGATCTCGACCTCCTCCTCTTTGATGCCTGTATTATGCAGACTGATCGGCTCGCGCTTCCCCATCCTTTAATGCATGAGCGGCTCTTTGTGCTGATTCCTCTGGCGGAGATTGCACCGCAGGCGGAGCATCCTTTGCGGAACAAAACAATTGCCGAGCTGCTGGCCGAGGAGCAGAAACAGAGAGGCGGCAGCGAGGAGATTGAGCAGGCAGGCTGGCGGGAGGAAGGAGCGGATCAGCAGACTTCCTCCTGACCTCCTATGTCGAGGGGATGGGGGCGATGCCGCTTACAAATGATGAGATCCCCCTCAAGCTCCAGATCGGCATTATTGACAAATTCCGTGCCTAGGACAAAGGGATCATCAGCCTCATTGAGGAGAACGGTTTGCAGAGCACAGAAGTCCTTTAATCGCATTGAGATGAACTCAAGGGCTATGCCGTCCTTATCCACCCTGATACTCGAACAGGCGGCATGAATTTCAAGATCCACGTCAATTTCCGAAGGATTGAGGATGACGCTGCAGATATCTCCCGCCTGTTGGTTAAAACGCCCCCTGACATACATCCCGCAGAGACTGATATCCTTAATCTCCTGCTTGTAATATTCCTTTAAGCCGAAATCGAGATTAACATCTCCCGGGACAGGTAATCTTGTAAATTGTCTTTTATTTCTATTGCCTATATTGATCAGGAGATTTTGAACGTTTTTCACTAAAACCCGTTGAATATTCTCTGGACGTGCTGCTCCGTCAAGCGGGACTTTCAGGATATCAACTATCTTTCTGCGCGTGATTTTTCTTCTTTTCCCCTCGTTTTCTTCCGCCTTTGTCGCGCCCGCCAGCCTCTCGGAGAATCTGCGTTCCAAGTGGGCGACTTTTTTTTTCAGCTTTTGATTTTCTCCATCCAAAGATTCAATACGCGCTGTCTGCCAGTCAATAAACTTCAACAAAA
>MTKS01000038.1 GCA_004028495.1 Candidatus Electrothrix marina | reverse complement strand
TCAAGGCCTTTGAATCGACCCTTGAAGAACTGTTTGAAGCGGACCTCCTTCTCCATATTATTGATATTTCCAATCATGCCTGGAAGGAGCAGGTCAAGGTGGTGGAGGAAATTCTGCGTAAACTTGAGCTGGATAAAATTCCCTGCCTGCGGGTATATAATAAAATCGATCAGGTGAACGACAATCTTCCCTCCCTGGTGAAAAACGGGTTTTGTATCTGCGCTCGTGATGCGGGGACACTGAAAGAACTGCTGGGAATGATGGAGCACCAGCTCTTCGATATAGGGCACAGCAGGAGGGCACGGCAGGCACAGTAAAAATCATAACAACAGAGAAGGCCCCTTGTCACTTTTCGGACAATATTGTTCCGTACCGGACTGCTGAACAATACAAAAAAAACTCATTGGCGATGAAACGGAATTATCCTTGACAAGCAGGCCGATTTACTCTTCATTATAAGAGCTTATTTTTTACCTTATAAGGAATTCAACAGGAGGCGACACAGTCGTATCATGGACAGCTACATAATCATCGGATTTTCGGCATTCATCGGCACCGCCTTTGTCGGCGGAGCCATTATCCTCGCCAAACTGCTTGCATTCCGCACCCCGGATACCGTGCGCAAATTACAGCCCTTTGAATGCTCGGAGGATCCTATCGGCGGGGCGCGTATCCGCTTCAAAGTGGCCTATTACATCTTCGCCCTGCTTTTTCTTCTCTTCGACATTGAAACGCTGTTCCTCTTTCCCTGTGTAAAGATTTTCAGGGCTGTCGTGAACGGCGAAGTTGCAGGTATAACCCACCAGCTTGTTCTTATGGAATTATCCGTTTTTATCTTTATTCTTTTTTCCGGTTTGCTTTATGCGTGGCGCAAGGGGGTTTTGATATGGGAGTAAAAATTGAAGGCAAACAATCCGTTAAAACCTCTGCTGAATCCTCTGTTTTTGCTCATCAGGCGGGAAAAATAGCAGAAAAGCTTCCCGGCGGCAATCAGCTTGCCCGTTCCGTGGAAATGCTGGTGGCCTGGGGACGGGCAAACTCACTCTGGCCTCTGCTGTACGGTACATCCTGTTGCGCCATTGAAATGATGTCCACCGGCGCAGCCCGACATGACTGGGCACGCTTCGGTGCCGAGGTCGCCCGAGCCAGCGCCCGGCAGGCGGACCTGATCATTCTGGCAGGAACTGTTGTTGAAAAAATGAGCGAAAACCTTATCACCTTATACGAACAGATGCCTGCGCCCAAGTACGTTATCGCTATGGGCTCTTGCGCCATCTCTGGCGGGCCTTTTTATTATGATTCGTACTCTGTGGTCAAAGGGGCTGATCGAATCATTCCGGTGGATGTCTACATTCCGGGCTGCCCTCCCCGGCCGGAGGCTTTGTTCTACGGCATCATGCAGTTGCAGGAAAAAATTAAGAAAGAAGGTCGTGAGATCCCTTGGGAGATTGGTGAATTGGTGAAGAGTCCCTCCTTTGACACCTTCACTGAAACGCAGCAGGATTGGGCCGCTCTGGAGGAAAAAAAGGATCAGGAGATGGCTGAAGCCAGGGAACAGTTCAAGAAAGAAAATCCTGATTACAAACCGCCCAGGCCTGCACGGCTGAAAAAAGAAAAACTGCCCTCTCCTTCCCGAACAAAACCTGCCCACAAGGGCATCAGCAACTGGACGCTGTTACAGACCCTCCAGAAAAAATTCCCGGAAATCACGGTTCATGATCACCCTGATGCTACCCCCAAAGAAGTGGCTGAACTGGGCACGGACTATGTTCTTGATTTGGTTGTTCCGAAAGAGCAGTACAAAGAGGTTGTGCAGTATCTGAAGGAAGATAAGGATCTCAGCTTGGAGATGTTCATCCAGCTCACCTGCGTGGATTGGAAGGAGTATTTTGACATCGTGGTCCACCTGCTCTCGGTGAAAGACGGACACAAACTTTTTCTCCGCTGCCGGGTGGACAAAAAAGAGGACGGAGCTGAAATATCAACCATCTCTGATCTGTATGCGGGAGCTGACTGGCATGAGCGTGAGGTCTACGACATGTTCGGGGTACGCTTTACCGACCATCCGGATATGCGCAGAATCTATCTGAAGAATGATTTCCCCGGCCATCCCTTGTGTAAGGATTTTGAGGATCCTTCTCGGGTGATTGTGCGACCTTATTAGAAACCAAACCAGGAGGTAGAGTCCTTCTTTCTCAACTCCTGGTTTCCCTCCCTGCTTTGTGCCCTGAAGGCTCTATACGTTTAACGACAAGGCCCATCGGTAAGCGTCGTCGCTCTTGCCGACAGCCAAGCCCTGTATTCGTCATTCAGTCGCTTAAGATCTGCCTTATATGTAGACAGTCTCGAAGTTCCTAGTGCTTTGTAAAAACTAAAAATTAGTGCCTTACTCCTCAACTTCTGTCACAAAAAACAAGAAAATCAAGCGGCAATTTTTATAAGATTTTCAATGGATGCCGCCGGCAACGCATTCAGAGCGTTACTCAACCGCATCCCCTTGACGGTCACCTGGTATCGATTCTGTCGGGGAAGTTTTCGGATAATCCCGTGACTTCTCAACAGCCGCAGGTGACGGCTTATTTTGGCTGATAACTGTTTGTCGGTGGTCACCCTGTTGAGTGTTTTGTCAAAATGAAAATGACCCAACCATAAGGGGTTGAGCCATTGAAGGCAAAATCATAAAGTGAGCCGTATCTATCAGTGAACTGCTGATATCTTCAAAATTCAACAAGGATAATAAGGTACGTACCCCCGTTAAATTCAAGAAAATAAATCGACTCACCGGGCGCAATTTTATACGTGACCCAGTTTTTTCCTTCCCGCTACCGCCTGCCCAGCTCGCAACTGCCTAACGATTTACAAAGCCGGGGGCAAGCAGGGTTTAAAGGTCTGCTCAAGAGAGTGAAAGTCTATAAAAAAACAAGATAAAACAGGGAAGCTGAGAGGAAGGGATAACACAAACAGAGAAAGTGCAAAACTACCCCGCCTTTCAAGACGGAGCAGTTTCTTCGGCGCAGAGGAGGGAAAGACTACTGATTCAGCAGCTCACGCAACCGTTTGGAAGGACGGAAAGAAACCATCTTCCGTTTAGTGATCATCATGGACTCACCAGTACGGGGATTACGCCCACGACGGGGAGATTTATCACGCACGGTCAGAGTACCGAACTGAACCAGCTTCAGCGACTCTCCGCCCACCAAGGTTTCTTTCATGGATGCAAAGATGGTATCAACGAGCTCTGCGGAATTACGCTGAGACATATCAAGTTCTTTGTTAATCGCAACAGCCAGCTCTTTCCGGGTAACGTTGCCCTTTGTTCCGTTGGATTCGCTGCTTACTTTTTTCTTTGTTTCTTTTTTCATTTTACTCTTTTCCTTCTCGATATCGACCGCCGAAGCGAGTCATCAGTGCATTGACTATTTTTTCGTGAAAGCCGTCAACTGTTGCATCATCCAAGGTCTTTTCATCGGAACGATAGGTAACAGTCAAGGCAACGCTTTTCATACCCTCTTCAATAGGTTTACCGCTGTAAACATCAAAAATATCCGCATACACAACATGCTGTTTTTTATGCGCCCGTATCTCCTGCAACAGATCTCCGGCAGCCGCGCTTTCCGACACCAGCAAGGCGATATCACGCTTTACTGAGGGATAACGAGACAGAGGAGTAAATGCCTTCTCAATGGTCGGTAATTCCAGCAGGGCATCCAGTTCAAGCTCGACAAAAAAGACATCCTGCTTAATGGAAAATGCCTGGGCTGCCTGTTTACTCAGCTTACCGATCAGGCCCAGTTGCTCTTCACCGTCCATAATACGAAGAGAGAAGGCTGTATCCGCATAGGTACACTCCGGGGCAACTCGTGATGACGCATCGCCAACCCCGTCGACAGCCTGAAAGAGGATATCCCCTGATTTCCCTTGGAAACGCAGCGTCTGCAAAAGGCACTGGACAGCCCCTTTCATATCATAGAGATCAGCGTGCTCCTCGGAAAAATACAATGGAGAAGATGCCGGATAACGGCTCCCGCTGATAACTGCGCAGAGCTGATAACGCTCTTGCGGCTGTTGCTCCGCTGATCGGAAGCTGAACACCTTACCTATCTCGAAAAGACGAATATCAGCTTGTTGAAAATTGATATTGCGCCGAATATTTTCCAGGATGCCGGGCAACAGCATGGTACGCATCACCGACTGATCCTCGGTCAGCGGATTGAGCAGGCGCACGCATTGTCTTCGGGGATCCTCTTCACCGAGCCCCAGCATGTCACAATGTTTTTCCGCAACAAAGGAGTAATTTATGGCCTCGTAAAAACCGGCTCCGACAAACACGGATGCTGCTTCCTGCCGGAGCGACGCATATCATCCCGTTGCGGATAATCCATAGAGATGTTCGGGCGGGCCGTCGGGATCTCATTATAACCCACCAGCCGAGCCAGTTCCTCCACCAAATCAACCTCACGTTCAATGTCCACTCGAAAAGGAGGCACTGTCACCGCTAAGGTCGCGCTGTCTTCATCAGCCACGGTAAAATCAATACCGCGTAAGTACTCGGCAATCCGCCGACCGGTCAGCCTGATGCCGAGCAGGGAATTAACCCGCTTAACCCGCAGGTCAAGTTGGAGCAGCTCTTTTTTGCCGGGATAGAGATCCACACCGTCTGCAATCCGGGCATCTGCCAGCTCACAGATAAGCTGCGCAGCCCGCTCCATTGCCTCGGTCACGCCGTCCGGGTTTATTCCGCGCTCAAAACGATACGAGGCTTCGGTGGACAGATTCAGCTGACGAGCAGTACGACGGACGGAAACCGGATCAAAACAGGCCGACTCCAGGAGAATCTCTGTTGTCTTCTCTGTGACCTCGGAATGCAGCCCGCCCATGACACCTGCCACGGCAACAGGTTTCTCGGCATCACAGATCATGAGCATATCCGGCTCGATTTTCCGCTCGCTCTTATCCAAGGTCGTAAAGGTCGCCTCATTTTCATGAGGGCAACGCACCTCAATGGTCTTGCCTGCAAGCTCCTGAAAATCAAAGGCGTGGAGCGGCTGACCGTATTCCAGCATCACAAAATTGGTAATATCCACGATATTATTGATCGGACGCATCCCCACAGCCAGGAGCTGTCGTTGCAGCCACCACGGAGAGGGCTTGATCACAACATCGGTCAATTTGCGGGCGGCATATCGCGGGCAGAGTTTCGGCTCGTTGATCTTGACGATGAACTGGGAGGTCGAATCACCAAGTTCAGGTAATGACGATACCGGCGGGGTAACCTTCTGCTCTGTGAACCCGGAAACCTCACGGGCAATACCGAGCACAGCTGTACAATCCGGGCGATTGGGAGTGAGATCAATCTCAATCATGGTGTCGGAGAGTTCCAGCACTTCGGCCAGAGACTGCCCGGATGTCAGTGAAGAATCCAGCTCAATGATTCCGGCGTGTTCTTCACCTATTCCCAGCTCTCGCCAGGAACAGAGCATCCCCATAGAGACTTCGCCCCGCACCTTGGCCTTTTTGATCTTCATCCCGCCGGGCAGGGTAACACCGGGACGGGCAATGGCTGTTATCAGGCCGGGCCGCACATTGGATGCTCCACAGACAATGGGTACCTTTTCCTCACCGATTTCCACCTCGCAGAGACTGAGCCGATCTGCGTTGGGGTGTTTTTGCACAGAAAGTACTTTTGCCGTCTGAATAGCGTCAAGGCCGACATAGAGTTCCTCAACCGCATCAACTTCCAGGCCGAGCATGGTCAGGCGTTCCGCCAGCTGATCAGGAGTCAGACCGTCAAGAGAGATATAGTTACCAAGCCAGCTGAGGGTGAATTTCATGGGAATATATGAGTTCGTACGTCGTTGTTTCGTCGGGGTTATAACGTTTTTTTGTAACGGTTCGGAAGATCGATACCGGACAATCTCGCCCGGCTGTACGCTGGAAGGACTAAAACTGATGAAGAAACCGAAGATCGTTTTCATAGTAGAGACGAATATCATCAATACCATACTTCAGCATGGCGATACGCTCCACCCCAAGACCGAAGGCAAACCCGGAAAATTCGTCCGGATCATAGCCGACCATTTTCATAACCTCTGGATCAATCAGGCCCGCTCCGAGTATTTCCAACCATCCTGTTCTCTTACAGACCCTGCATCCTGCCCCCTGGCAGATAACACAGGCAATATCTACTTCCGCACTGGGCTCGGTAAAGGGGAAAAAGCTCGGACGAAAACGAAGGGGTAAGTCCCCTTTGAAAATACGGCGGGTAAAGGTGGTGAGCACTCCTTTGAGATCAGCAAAGGAGACGCTACGGTCAACCAAAAACCCCTCTACCTGATGAAACATAGGTGTATGGGTGATATCGGAATCACAGCGATACACCTTACCCGGAGCGATATAACGAAGAGGAGGCTCCTGATTTTCCATAATCCGGGCCTGCATGGGCGAGGTATGGGTCCGCAGGAGGAGCGAATCAGACACATAAAAGGTGTCATGCATATCCCTGGCCGGGTGGTGCTTGGGGATATTGAGGGCCTCGAAGTTGTAATAATCGGTTTCAACATCCGGCCCTTCAGCAACAGCAAAGCCCATCCCTTCAAAAACAGCACATATCTCTTCCATTACCTGAGTGACAGGATGGAGCTTGCCACAAGGAAGAAAGCGGCCGGGAAGGCTGAGATCAACAGCCTCAGCCGCATGTGCCTGCTCTCCGGCTGCTATATCTTCCTTTTTCTCAAGAAAGAGAGCTTCCACCTCTTTCTTCACAGTATTTGCAAGCTGACCGAGACGAGGCCGGTCTTCCTTGGGGGCCTGACTCAACTCCTTCATCACTGAAGAAAGAAGGCCTTTCCGCCCGAGAAATTTCACCCGGAACTCCTCCAAGCTCTGCTGGCCGCTGACGGCGGACAAAGCCTCCAGAGCTTCGTTTTTCAGGCTTTGCAGTCTGTTTTCCATTGTGCGCTTCTGCTCTCAGTTCTCTCAGGTAATCAGGCCGCAGCTTCAAGACCGGCAGCTTTGACAACCTCGGTGAATGCGCTCGGATCAACAATGGCCAAATTGGACAGCACCTTGCGGTCAAGCTCAATACCTGTCTGCTGCAAAGCGTGAATCAACTTGCTGTAGCTGGTGTTGTTCAGCTGAGCAGCAGCACCGATACGGGTGATCCACAGGCGACGAAAATTACGCTTATTGGTTCTTCTGTCCCGATAGGCGTAGCACAACGCACGATCAACAGCTTCTGTCGCGGTGCGATACAGGCGACTCCGGCCTCCCCGGAACCCCTTGGCTTGTTTTAAAACTTTATTTCTTCTGCGGCGGGCCTTAAACCCGCGTGTTGCGCGTGGCATCCTTACACTCCAATTACAAAAATTACTGAAAAATAAATCTCTAACTCTTCCGAAACCGATACTCTTCAAAGCACGGTCTTCCCGGCCTCAGCTTAAAGGTAGGGAAGCATACGTTTGACCGCCTTGGTGTCGGCTGCATCAATCAATCCGCTCTGGCGCAGATTACGTTTTCGCTTGGTTGATTTGCTTGTCAGAATATGAGAGGTAAAAGCCTTACTTCTCCGAATCTTACCGGTACCGGTTGCTTTAAAACGCTTAGCCGCCCCTCGGTTCGTTTTCATCTTTGGCATGATACTTTCCTTGTTGTTCAAGAGCCTGTAAACATCTCAACGGCTCATGAGGTTTATTACTTTATTTCAATCGTTCTGCGATTAATCAGGCTTTCGGGCCGACAAACATAATAAGCTGTCGTCCTTCCATTTTCGGCTCCTGCAGAATAACACAGTCTTCACGCAGGTTATCGGCAATCTTACGAATCGCCTCAAGGCCGACGGATTGAGCGTAGATAATTTCCCGTCCACGAAACTGCATCGTCACTTTGACCTTATTTTTCTTCTCAAGAAACGCCTTTATCTTCTTGATCTTAAAATTCAGGTCGTGCTCTTCGGTCTTGGGGCGGAACTTAATCTCTTTTGTCTCAATAACCGTCTGTTTTTTCTTCGCTTCCTGCTGCTTCTTCTTCAGCTCGTACCGATATTTGTCATAATTCATTACACGACAAACCGGCGGGGTGGCCTTATCCGAGACCTCAACCAGATCAAGTCCCACTTCCTCGGCAATCTGTCGAGCCTTTACTGTAGAAACAACACCAAGCTGCTCACCGTCCGCCCCGATCAATCGAACTTCCGGGTAGCGAATCGCTTCATTGATCTTCGACTTAATTTCCTGCTTCTGCGGAAGTTTTCTGCCTCTTCGTTTAATGTTCGGATCCTCCTGATTAATCCAATACCAATACAGCCTGTCAGGCCGTCCCCTGTTCGCACTCCTTGCTCACCAAGTCCGCAAACTCCTGCGGCGTCATGGGAGGCAGGTTGTCTCCGTTGCGCTTACGTACTGTTACGGTACCTTCTTCCATTTCCCGATCACCGATAATCAGCATATACGGTGTCTTCATCATCTGGGCTTCCCGGATCTTATAATTGAGTTTCTCATTCCGCAGATCCTGCTCAACCCGAACCCCGGCCTGACGCAGCTCAGTATACACCTTAGAGCAATACTCGGCCTGGGCATCTGTTATATTTAAAATCCTTGCCTGCTCCGGGGCCATCCAAAGCGGAAAAGCACCGGCGTAATGTTCAATCAGTACGCCGATAAAACGCTCAAGGGATCCCATCAAAGCACGATGAATCATGATCGGCTGATGCTCAGCCCCGTCCTGACCGGTGTAGGTCATACCGAAGCGCTCAGGCAGGTTAAAATCAACCTGAATAGTGGAACACTGCCAGGAGCGGCCCAGCTGATCCTTGATCTTGATATCAATTTTCGGGCCGTAAAAAACACCTTCGCCCGGATCTATTGCATAGGCAAGACCTTTTTTCTCCATAGCCGCTTGCAGGGCCTTGGTGGAGAGGTCCCAATGTTCATCGCTGCCCACGTATTTCTCCGGCCTGGTGGACAAATACACATCATAATCGGCAAAACCGAAGGTCTTGAGCACCTGGAGATTGAGATCAATAATATTGAATATTTCTTCTTCAAGCTGATCAGGACGGCAAAAAATATGGGCATCATCCTGGGTAAAACCGCGCACCCGCATCAGACCGTGCAGGGCACCGGTACGCTCGTAGCGGTAAACCGTTCCCAGTTCGCACCAACGGACAGGAAATTCCCGATAACTATGCTTTGTTGCGTTGTAGACCCCGATATGAAAGGGGCAGTTCATCGGCTTGAGCTGATAAGCAACCTCATCAATCTCCATAGCCGAGTACATATTCTCGCCGTAGAAATCAAGATGACCCGAAGTCTTCCAGAGATCCTGACGGGCAATATGCGGGGTGTACAGGAGTTCATACCCATTTTTGTAATGGGCATCCTTCCAATAATCTTCAATCAGCTTACGGAGCATTGCTCCGCGCGGCTGCCAGAGAATCAAACCGGGACCGACCTCATCCTGGATCGTGAACAGAGCGAGTTCCTTGCCGAGCTTACGATGATCCCGCTTCTTGGCTTCTTCGATACGATTAAGATATTTTTTCAGATCTTTCTTATCAGAAAAGGCTGTGCCGTAGATCCTGGTCAGCATGGGATTGCGTTCATCCCCGCGCCAATAGGAACCGGCCACCCGCAACAGCTTAAAGCTCTTCAACCAGGAGGTATCCGGGATATGAGGGCCTCGACAGAGATCAATAAAATCACCCTGCTGATAGAGAGAAACGGCTTTCTCGCCCTTCTCTTCCAAATCCTTGAGCAGCTCAACCTTATACCCTTCTCCCTGATCGCTAAAAAATGCCAGAGCCTCAGCTATGGGCATCATGCGCCGTTCAAAAGGCAGACGTGCCTGGACGATTTCCGCC